>JAMPBI010000119.1 GCA_023666775.1 Alistipes sp.
GTAGAGGCAAACGGCGAGCAAATCACATTTCTTGATACGCCGGGTCATGAAGCGTTTACCGCCATGCGTATGCGGGGCGCCAAATCAACGGATATCGCGATCCTTGTGGTTGCCGCGGACGACGGCGTTATGCCGCAGACGATAGAGGCGATCAACCATGCGAGGGCGGCAGGGATTGAGATCATCGTCGCGATCAATAAGATTGATAAACCGAACGCCAATATCGAGCGTGTGAAGCAGGAACTGATTGAGCATGAACTGGTTCCGGAAGACTGGGGAGGAAGTACGATATTTGTACCGGTTTCCGCGCATACTAAGGAAGGTATCGGAACGCTTCTGGAAATGATCCTTCTTGTGGCGGAAATGAGAGAGCTGAAGGCAAATCCGAACCGTAAGGCGAGAGGTCTTGTGATCGAGGCACAGCTTGATAAGGGAAGAGGTCCCGTGGCAACGGTGCTTGTACAAAAAGGTACGCTCCATGTGGGCGATAATGTGGCGGCAGGTTCCTGCTACGGCAAGATCCGCGCCATGATGGACGATAAGGGAAACCGTCTGAGAGAAGCCGGTCCGTCCACGCCGGTTGAGATCCTCGGTTTAAACGACGTTCCGAACGCCGGCGAGATCATCGTGGCAACGGAGACCGATAAGGAAGCGAGAAACTTTGCGGAAACATTTATCCGTGAGGGAAGGGAAAAACTTCTCGACGATACCAAGGCAAAATTATCTTTGGACGATCTGTTTACGCAGATCCAGGCGGGCAATCTGAAAGAACTGGGAATCATCGTGAAAGCGGACGTACAGGGTTCCGTGGAGGCGGTAAAACAGAGTCTTCTCAAACTGTCCAACGAGGAAGTCGTGGTAAAGATCATTCACAGCGGCGTAGGAAATATCAACGAGTCGGACGTAACGCTTGCGTCGGCTTCCAACGCGATCATCATCGGCTTCAACGTAAAGCCGGATAATCAGGCAAGGACCATCGCCGAAAAGGAAAAGGTAGATTTACGTCTTTACAAGGTGATCTACAATGCCATCGAGGACGTTGAGACGGCGATGAAGGGTATGCTTGCTCCGAAGTACGAGGAACAGGTGATCGGACATCTGATCGTCCGCCAGACCTTTAAGGCGTCCGGCGTAGGCATGATCGCCGGAGCTTATGTATCGGACGGCAGGATCACCAGAGAGTCGTCCGTGCGTATCACGAGAATGGGCGAACAGTTATTTGAGGGACCTCTTGCGTCTTTAAAACGTTTCAAGGACGACGCGAAGGAAGTCAAGGAAGGATTTGAATGCGGTCTTGTGTTTGAAGGCTTCCAGGGCGCGCAGGAGGACGATCTGATCGAGGCTTATATCATGGTGGAAGTGCCGAGATAGAAAGTGAAATGAGGTTATATGAGAAAGAATAGTATAAAAAATACCAGGATCAACGGAGAGGTATTAAAGGAGCTGAGCAACATTATCCGGGGAGAAATAAAAGACCCGCGGATCCACCCCATGACTTCGGTGGTGGCAGTGGAGGTTTCCCCCGATCTGAAGACGTGCAAGGCTTATATCAGCGTTCTCGGCGACGAGCAGGCGCAGAAAGATACCATAAAGGGGCTGAGGAGCGCGGAAGGATTTATCCGGACGAAACTTGCCAGAAACGTTAATCTGCGCAATACGCCGGAGATCACCTTCGTGCCGGACCAGTCGATCGAGTACGGTGTGAATATGTCAAGACTCATTGATGAGGTTAATGCAAATGTTAATAAAGCTGAATGATAAACTGCGGGACGTAACAAAGGTTGCCATTACCGGACATGTAAGACCGGACGGCGACTGTATCGGTTCCACGCTTGGATTTTACAACTATATCCGGGATAATTTTCCCGGCGTCGAGGCAGACCTGTATTTGGAGAAGCCGGGAGAGGAGTTTTCCTATCTGGCGAATATCGACGCCGTGAAAACGCGGCTGGAAAGCCCGGGCAGGGAGTACGATATGTTTTTTGTATTCGACTGCGGCGCGACGGACCGGTTCGAACCGTTTAAGGAACTGCTGAATCGGACAAAATATACCGTCTGTATCGACCATCATGTCACGAACGACGGGTTTGCCGATGAAAATGTGGTGATACCGGATCTGAGTTCTACCTGCGAGCTTTTGTATTCCTGTCTGGAGGACGCGCAGATCAGCAAGGCGTGCGCGGAGTGCCTTTATACGGGTATCATCTGCGATACGGGGATTTTTAAATACCAGTCCGTTACCTCGGAAACCATGCGTATCGCGGGGAAATTAATGGATAAGGGTATTGATCATACCCATATTATCGACGACGGGTTTTATACCAAGTCCTACCGCCAGAACCAGCTCATGGGAAGGGCGGTCATGGAAAGCGTTCTGTTCCACGGCGGAAAATGCATATACAGCGCCGTTACGCGAGATGTTATGGAATTTTACGGGCTGGAAGGCAAACAGATGGGCGTCGTCATCGATCAGTTACGCAACACAAATGGCGTGGAAACGGCTATATTTATGTATGAGTTTCCCGAAGGGGGATTTAAGGTCAGTATGCGTTCCAAAGACTATATTGACGTCAGTAAAGTGTGCGCCGCTTTCGGGGGAGGCGGACATGTGCGCGCGGCAGGCTGTACCATGTACGGCACCGTGGACGATATCATCAGGCGTCTTGACGAACAGCTTACGATACAATTCAGGGAATATGGAGTTAAATAATCTTGTATAATGGAATTATAAATGTTTATAAAGAAAAGGGATTTACTTCCCATGACGTCGTTGCCAAACTCCGTGGGATACTGGGACAGAAAAAGATCGGGCATACCGGGACGCTGGACCCGGACGCGGAAGGCGTTCTTCCCGTCTGTCTCGGAAGGGGGACGAAACTCTGCGACATGCTGACGGACAAGGATAAGGAGTACGAAGCGGAACTGATGCTGGGGATCGAGACGGATACGCAGGATCTGTCGGGCGAAGTTCTTGACCGGAGAGCGGTCGATGTAAGCGAAAAGCAGGTTTTTAACGTGATCATGTCTTTTATCGGGACTTACGATCAGGTTCCGCCCATGTATTCCGCGATCAAGGTAAACGGCAGAAAATTATATGAACTTGCCCGCGCGGGACAGGTTGTGGAGAGAAAACCGAGGACGGTGACCATTCAGGATATTGATATTCTGGAAATGAAACTTCCGTTCGTGCGCATGAAGATCCATTGTTCCAAGGGTACATATATCCGCGCCCTGTGCCACGATATCGGTGAGAAACTGGGCTGTCACGGCTGTATGAGCAGCCTTGTGCGTACCAGGGTCAGTTTTTTTGACGTTTCCACGAGCGTCACGCTGGACAAGATCGCGCAGTATCAAGCGCAGGAGCGGCTGGATCCGTTCATTATTCCCGTTGACCGGTTCTTTGAAACGATACCGGCACTGTATGACGACGGGGAGAACGATAAACTGCTCTCCAACGGCAACCGGTTCCGGGCGCACGGAAAGATTTTGTACGACCAGGTGCGGGTCTATAAGAAAAACGGCACGTTTGTGGGGATTTACCGGTACGATCCCGCCGACAGGATTTATTCGCCGGTTAAGATATTTTACGATCCCATGGAAGAATAAGAGGAGTTTGCTGTTATGTTGCTGATTCGTGAATCGGGGGACGCCGTGATGAAAACGGATACGGTGGTTGTGATCGGTAAATTTGACGGTGTGCATTTAGGACACCGTCTTTTGTTTGACCGGGCGGTATCCGAGGCAAAAAAAAGACGGTGTAAAAGCGCGGCGTTTACCTTTGACCGCAGTCTGTCCGGCGGCAGGGTCATTTCCACGGCGGACGAAAAGAGAAGTCTCATAGAGGAGCGGGGGATCGACGTTCTGATCGAATATTCCTTCGCGGAACTGATGTCCATGGAGGCGGAAACGTTCGTGGAAGAAATTCTCGTGAAAAGGCTGCGGGCAAAAGCGGTCATAGCGGGAGCGGACTGCGGGTTTGGGAAAAACCGGCGGGGCGACGCGCGGCTTTTGGAAAAACTGTCTCATGAACTGGGATTTGACGCGGTTATTCTCGATAAGGTCTGCGTGGACGGTCAGACGGTCAGTTCCACTCTTGCGAGAAATCTCATCGAGAAAGGCAGCATGGAAGAGGCGCGCGCGGTGCTGGGACATGAATTTTTTATGCGGGGGACCGTGGTACGGGGCAACCGGCTCGGAAGAACGTGGGATTTTCCGACGATCAATATGCTGCCCGACGAAAATAAGATCATGCCGCCAAACGGCGTTTACGCGTCAAGGGTGCTGCTGGACGGCATATGGAAGGACGGTGTTACGAATATCGGCAGAAAGCCGACCGTGGACTCCAAAAACGGGATCATTTCCGTGGAGACGTATATTTTTGATTTTGACGGCGATTTATACGGTAAAACGCTGGATATACGGCTTTATCATTTTATCAGGGAAGAGAAGCGGTTCGCGTCTTTTGGGGAATTAAAGGCGCAGATTGCGAAAGACTGTGAAAAAAGCCTTGCAATCCTTCATGGTGTGTGATATTATTTATTGGAATGAGTGCAAAAAGCGCTATGCCTTTGCTCAGTTTACGGCAGCTCCGACCGGAACTTGGTTTGAGGCGGATATTTATTTAAAGGAGGATATTGTAATGATATCAAAGGAAAAGAAAGCGGAAATCATTGCCGCGTATGGAAGAAAGCCGGGAGACACGGGTTCACCGGAAGTTCAGATCGCGATTTTGACAGAGAGGATCAACGAGCTGACCGAGCATTTAAAGGTTAATCAGAAGGATCACCACTCAAGAAGAGGTCTTCTCCAGATGGTTGGTCAGAGAAGAGGTTTACTGGAATATCTCAAGAAGAACGATATTGAAGCATACCGTACACTGATCGAGCGTTTAGGTCTTAGAAAGTAATTTTCGGGGCGGAATTTTTCCGCCCTTTTTTGCGTTTTTTAATCATGGCATAATCATGGCAAATAACAGGAGTTATTATCCCGAGACTACTGAAAAATACATAGGTTCGCGCGTATGTTTTTTTCAGTTGTTTCGGGCTCCTGTAATAATATAAAGGAGAAAGAGTTATGAAAGAGTATAAGAGTTATACGATGGAACTTGCCGGCAGAACGTTAAGGGTTGATATCGGCAGAGTGGCGGCACAGGCTAACGGCGCCGCGTTTATGCATTATGGAGATACCGTTGTTTTGTCAACGGCAACCGCGTCGGAGAAACCGAGGGAGGGGATTGATTTCTTCCCGCTGAGTGTGGAGTACGAGGAGAAGCTGTATTCCGTCGGTAAGATCCCGGGAGGATTTAATAAGAGAGAGGGTAAGGCGTCCGAGAACGCGGTCCTTACTTCCCGTGTTATCGACCGTCCGATGAGGCCGCTGTTCCCAAAGGATTACAGAAACGATGTTACGATCAACAATATGGTTATGTCCGTTGACCCGGAGTGCGCGCCGGAACTTACGGCAATGCTTGGCTCCGCGATCGCGGTGGCGATTTCCGATATCCCGTTTGACGGACCGTGCGCGACAACGCAGGTGGGTCTGATCAACGGAGAATTTGTAATCAACCCGAACGCGGCGCAGAATCAGGTTTCCGACCTGAAACTGACGGTAGCGTCCACAAGGGAAAAGGTTATTATGATCGAGGCGGGCGCCAACGAAGTGCCTGAGGATAAGATGATTGAGGCGATCTACAAGGCGCATGAGGTAAACCAGCAGGTGATCGCGTTTATCGACACCATCGTTGCCGAGTGCGGTAAGACGAAGCATGAATATACAAGCTGCGCGATTCCGGAAGAATTGTTTGCCGCGATTAAAGAGATCGTGCCGCCGGAAGAGATGGAAGTCGTTATGTTCGCGGAGGAGAAGCAGATCCGCGAGGACAGGATCCGCGCGTTAAAGGACAAGCTCTGCGAGAGTTTTGCCGAGAACGAGGAGTGGCTTGCGCTGATCGACGAGGCTGTTTACCAGTATGAAAAGAAGACGGTCCGCAAGATGATCTTAAAGGATCACAAGAGACCGGACGGACGTGAGATTACGCAGATCCGTCCTCTGGCAGCCGAGGTTGACATTATTCCGAGAGTACACGGTTCGGCAATGTTTACAAGAGGACAGACCCAGATCTGTAACGTTTGTACGCTGGCGCCGTTATCCGACGCCCAGAAGCTGGACGGTTTAGATGAAAACGAGACGTCCAAGAGATATATGCACCATTATAATTTCCCGTCCTACTCCGTAGGTGAGACAAAGGTTTCCAGAGGTCCGGGACGTCGTGAGATCGGTCACGGCGCATTGGCGGAGAGAGCGCTGATTCCGGTTTTCCCTTCAACAGAGGAGTTCCCGTATGCGATCCGTACCGTTTCGGAGACATTTGAATCCAACGGTTCCACCTCCATGGCGTCAACCTGTGCTTCCTGCATGTCCCTTATGGCGGCGGGCGTTCCGATCCGGAAGATGGTTGCGGGTATTTCCTGCGGTCTTGTTACGGGAGATACCGACGACGATTACATTCTGCTGACGGATATCCAGGGGCTGGAAGATTTCTTCGGCGATATGGACTTTAAGGTGACCGGTACGGACGCGGGTATCACGGCGATCCAGATGGATATTAAGATCCACGGTCTTACTCGTCCGATCGTGGAAGGCGCGATCGCAAGGTGCCGTGAGGCGAGAATGTTTATTATGGAAACCTGCATGAAGCCGGCCATTTCCGAGCCGAGACCGGAAGTCGGTCCTTTCGCGCCGAAGATCGTTTCCTTACAGATTGATCCGGCAAAGATTGGCGATGTGGTCGGTCAGAGAGGTAAGACGATCAACGCCATTATCGACGAGACGGGCGTTAAAATCGACATTACCGAC
>JAMPBI010000011.1 GCA_023666775.1 Alistipes sp.
ACTCCAATATCAAAAACTCATACAGTTTATGGTCGTCGCGGCAGGGAACGCCCCATTCCTTATCGTGATATTCTATATAAGCGGGATTTTTCATATTAACCCAACTGCACCTGTTTATGATTTCCATGGTTCGTCTCCTTTTTAATCCCTTTTCCTCATCTTCATTGTAATTCCAAAAAACTTAAAAGGCACAATAAAAGGCACGACATTCACCCTTTCCTGTCATGCCCCTACGATATCATCAACACATTTGTATAATTTATAACATTGACAATCCTCTTCCTGCACGAATGTACTCATATCGTCTTCAAAGTCTTCATAACTGTTCCTTTCATGGTATAAATGGTACCCTTGCTCAGTCGAATATAAAGTCACAAAAACAATCCCCACTTCTTTTCTTAACCTTAATATCCTCTTTTCACAATCCCTCAGAAGATAATCGCCTAAATATATTTTTCTCCCCTCAATTTCCGCTATCTGAATACCCTGATATCTGCTGTCTATTGCCAGATAATTAATATTTACAGAGCCTCCCATAGGCTTAAAAACCATACTCCCGCCTATATCCTGGATTTGATCTACTCTGCCTACTTCTATATTGTAATAACCGATAATGACGTCCTTTTTATCGGATAATAAAACATAAGTAATACCCTGATTTTCATCTAAAGCATTGTCACTCCGTAAAAAATTGTCAATAACCGCATTTCCGCATTTAAAATTCTTTTTCAAATTCTTATATTCCGACGTATATTTTTCAACATTCATTCTTTTACTTTTCTGTTACCTTACACTTTAAATCCTTGGTTTTTACATCAATCTCAAAGGAAAAATCATGAGAATCCATAAATTCAACCATTTTCCTATTATCCTCGGTAGCAGGTGTTCTTTCTAATCTCCCCTTGGTTGCAAACGGTACGACAGGCTTTAGGGCATATGCATTCATTTCAATCTCTCCTTTCTCTTCCCTATTCTCACACATATTATATCACCCCGGCAATCTTGTTTCAATAAATTACTAAAAATAATTGGTTACTATCTATTCCGTAATAATATTGTATGCAGTTTATTTCTATTCAATCGGAACGATCAATACTGCAACACTGTAAATAAGGCTACCCAATCGAATGGATAGCCTTTATGCTAATGCTTTTTGTATGAAATTTATCAAATCCGGATCCGATTATTATACACGAAAAGAACCCACTAAGCCGTGATCGTCGTCCCAGATTTACCGGCAAGCCCCTCTTTTGCCTTCTCCAGATTAGCAATAACCGCCTTGCTGTCCGGGAACGCGGAAACAAAACGGATAGAAGCGTCAACCTTAGGAAATGTAGTGATTGCCGGGAAATGACCGTCATCAATATATTTCTTGAGTTCCGACGCGGAAATCTTGTCAAACACTCTCTCCTCAGCCGTTCCCGCTCCGATCGTAAGCCGGTCATATGCCGTTAAGAAAAGAAGCGTTCCCGCGCCAAGCAGTTCCGCGAGTTTTGCCGCCGTATAATCCTTCTCGATGATCGCGCTCGCGCCTTTCAGCCTCGTTCCCTGCTGCAAAACAGGAATGCCGCCTCCGCCTCCGGCAATGACGATCTGCCCTGCGTCAAGAAGCGTCCTCACCGCCTCAATCTCATAAATATCAATCGGCTGCGGCGCGGCGATGATCCTTCTGTAACCGCCGTTTTCCTCCACAACATAATTTCCCTTCATTTCCTCCGCGTCCGCCTCTTCCTTGTTCATCTGCCGTCCGATCACCTTCGTCGGATTACTGAACGCGGTGTCAAACGGATCGACCCTTACCTGGGTGATCACCGTGGAAACCGTCTTGTAAATCCCCCGGTTCAGCAATTCCGTCCGGATCGCGTTCTGAAGGTCATACCCAATATATCCCTGACTCATTGCGCCGCACAACGACATGGGCGCTACCGTATATCTGGAATCAAGCCGCGCAAATTCAGTCATTGCCGTCTGAATCATGCCTACCTGAGGTCCGTTGCTATGTGTGATCACAATCTCATATTTTGCTTCAACGAGGTCTGCTATTGCCTGCGCCGCCTTCTTAACGTGCGCCTGCTGCTCGGGAAATGTCTCTCCAAACGCATTTCTGCCCAGCGCAACAACAATTCTTTTATTGTCCATAATAATCCTCCGTTCTCCATAAGAAGTAATAGATGCCATGCCATACAATCGTTTCTGCATGGCAGTCTTGTTAATCATATTATACTGTATTTTTCCATAAAATTCAATTACGGGTTTGGGTCAGATCCGGCTTCTTTCCCTTTTATTCAGGGCATATCCCAGAACGGCGCCCACAATGCCTCCCACGATATGCGCCATATTGGAAATATTATCCCGCACGAAAATACCGTCGTAAATCTGCTGACCGATAAAGATCACCGCCACCAGAATAAACGTTAAAGGAATTTCGCCTTCCCGAAAGCCGGTAAAGGACGCCAGCAAAATAAACGCGAATACAACGCCGCTGGCTCCGCACAAGCCCACGTTGCGGAAAAATATGTAATTAACCAGACCGATGACGACCGCCGTGATCCCCATTACCTCCAGCAGATCTTTCGAGCCGTATTTTTCTTCCAGCATAGGTCCCAGCAAAAGCAGATAAGAAGCGTTTCCTATAAAATGATCCCACCCGATATGCCCGAACACATGCGTAAAAAATCTCAGATACGTCATGGGATCTTTCAGGGACGAATGATATGTCATAAAAAGCAGCCGCGTGCTTTGACCGCCCGTAAGCGCGCCCGCCAGCGTCGCAATAAAACAAAGTATCACAAAACTCAGCGTTACCGGCGCGTTAAATGTAATCTTAAATTTTCCGTTCATTTGTGCTTCCGTTCCTCCTAATTACTAAAAATATAATCCATCACCGACCGCAAAATATCCGGCGTATCCTTGGAATACACCACCTTCCGCGCAAAAAGCGGATCGTCCGTGATAATACTGTCCGCTCCCATATTCGCGTATTTAATAATGTCCTCCTCGCTGTCCAGCGTCCAGACATGGATCTCCTTTCCCCGCTGGTGAAGAAGATAGATCATGGTACTGGTCACAAACCTGTAATTTACGCTGAAAAAGTCCACATACTCCATGTCATAATAATTCCCCATAGCCACCGACAAAATATACCCCGTTTCAATATCGCCGTCCAGCATTTTCATTTCCCGCAGAATATCGTAATCCGTGGACGTAATATAGCAGGAGTCCAAAACTCCGTACTCCGCGAGGATTTCATAAATGCCCTCCGCGTAGTCAACGTCCGTAGACGCCGTTTTCAGCTCGATATTCAGCTTTACGGGTTTGTAGCGCGCAAACTCCAGAACCTCCTCAAGAGAAGGCACCGTTTCATCACTCCCCACCTTCAGAGAGCAGATCTGCTCCTTGGTAAGCTCCCCCACGATCCGGTCAACGCCCGTGGTCCGTTTCAGGTTCTCGTCATGCATAATCACAAACCCGCCGTCCGCGGTCTGCCGCACGTCCAGCTCGATACAATCCGTCAGATCCCTCACCGCCTGCTCAAACGCCGCCATGGAATTTTCGGGATATTCCCTGCTGCTGCCCCGGTGCGCCGTGATCGTAGCGATATCCAGCGCGTCCATCAATTTAAAGGAATTGTCCGACAACAAAGTGAAGAAAAAGAAACAATCCATGATCACCGCCACAAGTACAATAACATTGATCACTTCCCGATACTCCTCGTTTTCCTCGTCACGCTTTCCGGTAAAACTTCCTCCCAGCTTCCCGTAGAGAAAAATCGTATAAAGAAAACTGCACGGGACCGAAACAAGCGTCAGGACAATATTCATGCCGTCGCTGAAAAAACGCATTGCCGTAAGATAAATAACCATACCCGCGTGTTCAATGCCAAAAAGCTCCACAAACACCGCGACAAGCGCCGTGATGATAACATAAAGCAATAAGATAACCCCCAGCACCATCAGGTTATACAGAACGATCCCGCCGAAAACCTTGAGGGGATTACGGCAGGTTATACGCATACTGGCGCAAAAAGCCTCACGGAAAGAACATTTTCTGTCATACATTACGCAGGAGGTAAATAATCCCAGAAATGTAAGAACAAGCAGAATCAGAACCGGTCCCAGAACCGCGAACCGGATATCCGCGTATTTGCGGAACCCGTCCAAAAAATACGTTTTTATATTCACAAGATTGATAATAATATGGAAAACAAGCGACATATTTAACGTCAAAACCGAAACGCCGGATATCAGGAAAATGGGTAAATTCCTTAATTTCAGATTGTTTTTCATGGACCAGACCGCGTTTTCCGTCAGATAGGACGCCCGCTTCCTCTCCTTTTTCAAAACCTCGTAACCGGCGTATACAAGCTGCTGCTCCATCGTCGCAAGAATGCATAACAGCACCACCGTCAGAAATACAAAAATCATTGTGGTCGGTTTCGTCAAAAATTTATAAATATATTCGTTTGTCAGATATTCCACGTTGCTCAGTTTTAGGGCGAACTTAAAAAAGATCAGAAAAAAAGGGTAAAATACGGCTATCGTCACCAGCTTATAGATCAGATCAACTTTTATCAGATTATTTCGGTTATACTTATTCATTCCCAAACTTCCTATCAAATAAGATAGCGAAATTGCCGCTCAATTTCCTATCAGACAACAAAAGGCTGCCGCACATGCAACAGCCTTGTCCATTCTTATATCGTGTTATGCCTTTCTGATGGTCCGGACTTCCTCTTCGTCATCAAATTCATCTTCGTCCATCTCCTCTTCATTCACATCATACTTATTACGGTTGTACGAATGAACAAAATGATAAGAAAAATCGATGAAATAACTCACGCACAGCACCACGC
Organism: Alistipes sp.; assembly: GCA_023666775.1. Classification (GTDB taxonomy): domain Bacteria; phylum Bacillota; class Clostridia; order Lachnospirales; family Lachnospiraceae; genus MGBC120314. The sequence continues at coordinate 4,853 of JAMPBI010000011.1, forward strand.
CGAGCAGCATTGTAAGATTGGTATTCCATGACATCACCATACGCGATACGGCATTATTCAGGTACCCGAAAACAAACAACGCGACAACGCCCCAGCCCAACGTGCTTTCCAGACACAAAATGCCCTTGTAATTAAACTTCTTGTACGTGTAATCCCACCAGACCTCGCCAAAGAGCTTCTGCATAACTACTGCCGTCAGATACTCAAAAATGGTAGCGCCAATGGCTCCCGCAATATACAAGGCAATATAATTATGCTCAATCGGCTTAAAAAGAATACATGCGTTAAACACGCCGAATCCGTAGATCACACAGAACGGAAGCTTCGCGAACCCTCTGTTCTCCCAGTATCCCCTCTCCTTACGGATCACGATACACTCCATTCCCCAGCCGAGAAAACTAAATATAAAAAACCATACCATTAACTGATATACGTTCATGCCGTTGAAAAAATAATCTAACATATCCTTCACCTTTATACATATACTTCCCAACAAAGTATAATATCACAAAACCAAACATATTTCAACTATTTTTCCGAAAATAATACCGCAAATTCGCACCGCTCTACCGGTTCAGCATGGAAACCGCCGCCTCCCAGCCGCAAACCAGTCCGTCCCGTTCTTCCTGTTCCATCTCCGGTTCAAACCGCTTTTGCAGCTTCCAGATCTTCCTTAACTCGTCCGTGTCCTTCCAGACGCCTACCGCCATTCCCGCGAGAAAAGCGGCTCCAAGCCCCGTCGTTTCCACAATCTCCGGGCGTTCCACGGAAATCCTTAATATATCCGCCTGAAACTGCATCAGAAAATCATTAACGCAGGCGCCGCCGTCCACTTTCAGCGACTTCAGCCCGATATGGGAATCTTTTTCCATCGCCGCCAGCAGATCGTTCACCTGATAAGCGATGGACTCCAGAGCAGCCCGCACAATATGCTTTCTGCCCGCGCCTCTTGTCAGTCCCGTGATAATGCCCCTCGCGTACTGGTTCCAGTACGGCGCGCCCAGTCCCGCAAACGCAGGTACGATATACACGCCGTTGGTATCGGGAATGCTCATGGAGATACTCTCCGTCTCCGCCGCCGTATGGATAAGCTGCAGCTCGTCCCTGAGCCACTGTATCACCGCGCCCGCCACAAAAACGCTTCCTTCCAGCGCGTACTGCACACCGCCCGCGCTCGCCGCGATCGTGGTGAGGAGGCCGCTTTGGCTGCGCACCATTTGTCCGCCCGTATTCATCAGCATAAAACAGCCCGTTCCGTAGGTGTTTTTCACTTCGCCCGAATCAAAACAGCACTGTCCGAACAACGCCGCCTGCTGATCTCCCGCCACGCCCGCGATCGGTATCTTCGTCCCGCCCGTCAGTTTCTCCGACGTATATCCGAAAATCCTGCTTGACGGCATGACCTTTGGCAGCATACATCCGGGAATATGAAAATATTTTAAAATCTCGTCGTCCCAGTCCAGTTTCTCAATATTAAAAAGCATGGTACGGGAAGCGTTGGTATAGTCCGTGGCAAAAACCTCACCCTCCGTAAGCTGGTACATAAGCCATGTGTCCACCGTCCCGAAGAGAAGTTTTCCTGCCTGCGCCTTTTCCCTCGCCCCGTCCACATGGTCGAGGATCCACGCCAGTTTTGTCGCCGAAAAATAAGCGTCCGGTATCAATCCCGTCTTTGCCCGTATCACATCGCCGAAACCTTCTTTATTCAGCCTGTCGATCACGTCCGACGTCCGCTTGCACTGCCACACGATGGCGTTATAAACCGGCTTTCCCGTATCCTTATCCCATACGATCGTCGTCTCTCTCTGGTTCGTGATACCGATCGCCGCGATCTCGTCGGCGTGGCAGTGGATTTTGCTCATCGCCTCGGAAAGCACGCTGATCTGCGACGACCAGATTTCCACCGGATCGTGTTCTACCCAGCCCGCCACGGGATAGATCTGCGTAAACTCTTTCTGCGCCATGCTGCATATGTTTCCCCAAGCGTCAAAAATGATACAGCGGGAGCTTGTGGTTCCCTGATCCAGCGCCATCACATACTTTTTCCCCAACTCCGGTACCTCCTATAATATGCCGAACAACTGCTTTATCGTCTTCGCGACATTGTCCGATATTCCGTAAGCGATCTCTTTCAGTTCCGGTTTCGCGCCTTCCATGGCATACGCCCTTCCCACGGTCCGGAACATTCCCATATCGTTATAACTGTCGCCGAACGCCACGATATCTTCTTTTTTAATATGAAACTTATTCATCAGCGCGTTGATCCCCACGCTTTTATTTACCCCCGGAGCGGCAAACTCCAGCCACTCGTTCGCGGAATAGATCACCTCAAAATCCTCGGACCACTTGCCAAGGAAATAATCCTCCACGCAGGAAATGCCCTTTTTATTGTAAATGCCTACCTTAAGATAATCCTCGCCGATATGTTTAAACGTATTAATGACATTTACATTATTAAAACAGGACTCACGGACCTTCTGGTCGTAAGACTCCTCTTTCGGCTTCATGTACGCTATAAATTCACCGTAGACGAGAAACTCGCAGTCCGGCTTCATTTCCACATCATAGAGCAGTTCTTCCGCTTTTTCCCGGTCCATCTGCATTTTCAGGACATTTTTACCGTGGTAAACGGTCAGGGCGCCGTCGCTGCACACCAGCGCGATCTTATCCATCACCGGCTCGAACAGGTGCTTCAACTCGCAATACGGTCTGCCGCTCGCGATCACAAACAGCACGCCCATATCGCTCACGGCGTTGATCACATCGAAAACCTCCGGATCGATCCGGTCCTCCCCGCGTCCCAGCAGGGTCCCGTCAACATCACTCGCAATTAATCTTATCATCTTATAACATATCCTCTAGCGTCTCTCGGATCGCCTTAATAAATTCCTCACTGTTCAGGACTACCGGGTTGGAAAGTTTGGTTATGATGGCAAGGTCATTGGTCATTTTCCCGTCCTCGATCGTCTTAACGCACGCCGCTTCCAGCTTATCGGCAAAGCGGACAAGTTCCGGAAGACCGTCCAGTTCTCCTCTCTTTCTCAATGCCCCGCTCCACGCGAATATGGTCGCGATCGGATTGGTTGACGTCTTCTCGCCTTTCAGGTACTTGTAATAATGCCGCTGCACCGTTCCGTGCGCCGCCTCATACTCGTAATTGCCTTCCGGTGAAACCAGCACGGAGGTCATCATGGAAAGCGAGCCAAACGCCGTCGCGACCATATCCGACATCACGTCGCCGTCATAGTTCTTGCACGCCCAGATATAGCCTCCCTCCGAACGGATCACTCTCGCCACCGCGTCGTCGATCAGGGTATAGAAATACTCGATCCCTGCCTCCTTAAACTTGTCGGCGTACTCTTTATCAAATATTTCCTGAAAAATGTCCTTAAAGGTGTGGTCATATTTCTTGGAAATGGTATCTTTCGTCGCGAACCACAGATCCTGTTTGGTATCCAGCGCGAAATTAAAGCAGCTTCTCGCGAAACTCTCGATCGAGCCGCTTAAATTATGCATACCCTGAACGATACCCGCTCCCTTAAACTCATGTATGGTTTCCCGCGTTTCGCTCCCGTCCTCGGCAGTATAGACGATCTCCGCCTTTCCCGCTCCCGGGATCTTCATTTCCACGCCCTTATAAACGTCGCCATACGCGTGTCTCGCGATGGTGATCGGCTTTTTCCATGTAGAAACATACGGCTCAATGCCCTTTACGATGATCGGCGCGCGGAATACCGTTCCGTCAAGGATCGCGCGGATCGTTCCGTTCGGACTCTTCCACATTTCCTTGAGATGATACTCCGGCATTCTCGCCGCGTTCGGCGTGATTGTCGCGCACTTAACCGCAACGCCGTACTTCTTGGTGGCGTTTGCCGAATCTACGGTAACCTGATCGTTCGTCTCGTTCCTGTGCGGAAGTCCCAGATCATAATACTCGGTCTTGAGTTCCACGAAAGGAAGGAGCAGTTCGTCCTTGATCATCTTCCAGAGAACCCTTGTCATCTCGTCGCCGTCCATCTCCACAAGGGGCGTCGTCATTTTTATCTTTTCCATAAACATTTCCTCCTGAACGCATATTTTCAAATTTACATAAATTGTATAATATTTTGGGGGATTTGTAAATAAATCTTATGAAACAAATTCCCCACCGGCACCGCCGATGGGGAAAATCTGCTTTGTTCGCTTTATTCCATATCTTTACTTTTTAATGAAATCGTTTTTCTTATCCGATACGGTAATGCACATTACCATTCCTGAAACAAGCAGTAAAACCATGACGGGAACGATCGGCGACGTATCGGAAGTCTTTACTGCCGCGACAACGGCACCCGTCTCGTCTTCTTCCTCTTCATATTCTTCCTGAGACTCCTCTGTTGGCGCAACCGGTTCAGTTGGTGCTTCGGTTGGCTTGGTTACCGGTTCCGTTGGCTTGGTTTCTGTAGTTGCTTTTTCCTTTACGGTAACTACAGCAGAATCGCTGGTAATACTGCCGTTTTGATCCGTGACCACAACTTTGTAGTTGCCCGCTGCGCTCAACGCCGCATTGCTTATCGTATACGATGATGATGTCGCTCCGCTGATGGCGTCACTTCCTTTATACCACTGATAAGAAAGCGTTCCGCTTCCGGACGCCGTAACGCTCAGTGTGGCGTTTTTGCCTTCCGTTATATTTACACCCGCAGGCTGCTTGGTAATCGCCAACGGTATCGCGGTAACTTTAACCTCGGCAGGGTCGCTGGTAACGCTGCCATTTTTATCCGTAACTTTAACGGTGTAGCTGCCCACGTCGCTCAACCCCGCGTTGCTTATTGTATACGATGACGATGTCGCTCCACTGATGGCATCACTGCCTTTATACCACTGATAGGAAAGTGTTCTGCTTCCGGACGCTGTAACGCTCAGTGTGGCGTTTTCTCCTTTTTGATTTCATGAATTTATTTCCTATATTGAACTAAATTTGTAGTTTGATTTCCCAAAACAAACCGGCAAAGGCATGGAGTTATTCCGGATCATAACAACTCCATGACACCCAGCCTTTCAAATCATGTTCCTGTATATTCTCAATATAAACGGCATAACTTCCGTCTGCCGGAATATCGTAGTCATATCCGCCGGTCGTGGTTTCCTGATAGACCAGTTCGCCGGTGGAAAGGTTCTTGATCCCCACACGGATATCTTCTCTTTCCTCACTGCGGAAAAAGACGCCAAAGCACGAACCCTCCGGCATATCCGCGCAAAACACGAAATATCTGGTCTGCGCTTCCACAATGCCCTCATACTTAAAACAATCCTCTTCCGGCTGCAGTTCCTTCTCTGTGACAGTCCCGTCCGCAACGGCATAAACCAGCTCTTCCACCTCTTCTTTCACAGGCTCCTTCTCGGTCGCGCACATATGAACAATGCTCCAGTCCGTCGCGTAAGTGGAGACGGCATGGGATAAAACCGCGGTACACGTCAGCAGCAAAACAAGGCAGGCAGAAAAAATACATTTGCCCGGCATTAATTCCGCCCTGCCGTCCACCAAGAGCCGGATCCTTTTCACCGCGATGTTCCGGGATTCACAAAGCGCGGATACCGCCCTGTCCCCGATCCGGTTATCTTCCAGATCCGCCAGAAACCTCCCGTAGTCCCGCAAAGAAAATACGGACGTATTCTCCACGGACTGTCTGTCGCAGATCACTTCCTCCAGATAGGCGCCCTTTTTCGCCAGTCGATAGACAAGCGGATTAAACCAGTGTACCGCCATTACGGCAAGATAAAAACATTTCCGGAGCAAATCTCTGTTCTTAATATGGTTCATCTCATGCTCTAAGATCATGTTCATCTGCATTACCGTATAGTCCTGGGCAGGAAGAACGATCCGGTGCCGGAAGATCCCTAACGTGATCGGTGACCGCAGCCCGTAATTCCGGCTCAAAGCAACCCTTCGGATATCAAATCGTTCCCGGTATTCCTTCATAAGCGCCTGCCACCGTTCGTCCTCCACCGGAACGCTCGATTGCAGCAGCCGGTGCAGACGGTACTTCTGGACAGCCGAATTTACGATCTGCCAGACCGCGCCCATCAACCACACCGCCATCAGGATCTTACACGCGGTACGAACATTTGGCGTCGTAACAAGCAAAAATGACGAGGTGGTGAAGCCCATAAACGGAGTGCTCCGAAAATCCATCTGCTCCATGACTACCACAAAATATGCCACGGGCAGTAAAAAAGCCATCGTGCTCCACTCCAATAAAACAAGCTGCATTTTGGGATATTTATCCCCGCAGAGCTTCATAACGCCAAACGATAGGATATACAGAATGCTTCCCTGCAAACTTGTCAGCAATATGGCAAATAAGATAAGTCTAATCGTCGTTATGTTCATGATCCAATATACTCCTGATGTATTCCCTTTCTTCCTCGGTAAAGCCTTCCGCCTGCGTAAACGCCGACAGCAGCGCTCCTGTCTTTGCATTGCCCCACATATCCATGAATTTGACAATTTCCCGTCCGGCATAATCTTTCTCCTCGATCAGAGGGTGATAATAAAAAAGACGGCCCTGTCTCTCCATAGACAAATATCCCTTTTTGACAAGCCTCGCCAGATAGGTCGAAACGGTCTGTGTCTTCCATGCCTTATGAAACTGCGAATTTACCTTTGATGTGATCTCCTGCATAGTCAGAATTTCTCCGCTGCTCCATATTATTTTCATAACCATTCCTTCGCATTTTGATAATTCCTGTCCACCCATAATTCCCTCCGCAGCGTTCAACAAAACTAATGTTGTAGTTTTATTTATTATATCATGACTGCGCGGAATGTCAATTAAATTTTAATTTTCCTACCAGATAGTGAACTTTCTGATAAACGTCCTGCCTGACCCTCTCTATCTCCTCCTCATCTGTCAGCCCAAGAAACGCCGTCACATCGGTCGGACCAACATGCTTAACTGACGCAAACTTTTCTTCCAGCTTCCGACACATGACCTGAACAAGTTCTTTATCCGCATATGGTTTAAATTCATTTACAAGCGCCTTTACTCCGCCCTTATAATGATCAATCGTCCAGTAAATATCATAAGCATCCTTCGGCTTTCCTCTTCCGAGCGCCGCGGCTTTCATCACCAGATATGGCACGACGGGAACCACATTTACATGCCCCATATCCAACGCGCCGTCCGAACGTGTATACTTTATCAAAACATCAACCGGAGGAAATTCAAACGCGAAATTTCCACCTGTCGCGGGCAAAGTTTTTATGCCATTCACATGTTTACTTACGTTTCCTCCATCTCCACCGTACTTCCCCGACAGAAAATCCACATCTACATCATAAGAAATCCCCTGAACCATAACCGTCTTTACAAATGTAAAATATTTTTCCGGGTGATGCCTATATCCATTCTGTTCCAAAAGCCGTTTTATCGTTTTATAACTTTCCGCCTTCTTAATCTGCAACTGATTTAAGAGTATATCCACATCAATGGAACCGATATGCTCACTATCCGGATATAATAAGGACGGAACCCAGCCGCCAATAATTCTGAAATTTTCCGAAAATTCTCCCAACAGATTAACAAGCTCTCCCATTATCCTATAAGCCGCCGTTTTCTGCCCTTTGGAATAGTCGGTCGCCTGTTTTAAATCTTCATCTCTGATCATTTCCACCCTCCCGATATTCTTTCGCTATAACTGCCTCCGCGGCTTCCTCTCCTCTTCCTGCATTTTTAAGAAGATCAATGACAGTCTGTACCGGGGAGGTTACATATGACCCATTTATCCTTCTGGCATACATACAAGGCGTTTCATCATGTGGAATGATGATCACCACATTTCCCCCCGAACCGACCGGCTGTAAATCCATATCCTTTACAAATTCATCAAAAAATTGTGGTTCCACATATACGTCAATTTTTTTATACCGCACAGTCGGCGCATATCTTGCAGCCGCCGAAAAACCGCCTAATAATGCTCCGTTATCATGCGAATTATTCCACTCTTCAATTTCCTGTTCCAATTCGGGAAGCGCCTCAAGAGAATAAAATTCATAAAAACGGCTATCTTTCTTATGGTAATCCCTTGCCCATGCATATAACAGCTCTTTTATATTTTTCAGCTTAAATTCTGTTCTTTCATCTTGTATCCAATCCCTGTCACGCAGGAAACTTTTCACATTGGATACCGTTCCGATCGCCTTGCCGCTTTCCTTCGCCAAAGTTACAACCTGCCACTGCCTTTGCGGCTCATTAAGCATTGTCCGCATAATGGCAGACGCCGCGCCGGAAGATTTTGATAAATAATTCCTCTTTTCCTTTTTGACAATAAATTTATTTGCCTGTCCGCTCACATATAAGAAAATCCTCCGGGTCAGGAGATAACAGTTGCCGGACAAATCCATATAGCTGTATCTCCCTTCTTTCATAACTCCGGCAGTTTCTTCTGAAATATAAGGCGCCATAAAAACATAACACATATCTTCTTCATACTGCTTTACCATCAACATGAATAAATTCGCAAATCGTTTTTCCCCATTTGATTTTACTTCAATACAAAAACGAACCGGTTCCTCCTGATCCGTAAAATGAATAACCGCATAAAAATCTCCGAAGTCTCTTTGCGACGTCACAGGAAATATTTCAACATCGGAAACAAAAGGAATTTCATTCATTATTTTACAAAACTGCTCTTTTGCCAACTGCACATACTGCGCTATCATATAATTATGTTTCATTATTTCTCGCCCTTTCACCGTTTCGGTGAAACAATTATATTCTATGAAACTCATATTGTCAATATCATTCCGCAATCTGCCTCAAACTTTAAAGTTAATTCCAAATCCGGTAAACGGTCCGCCAATCTTCTATTTTCTTTTATTTTTGTGAAAATTCGATTGAGCATTTGTTCTATATATGATATAATATTTTTTGTATGATCGAAAGGAAAAAGGATGCGTTTTCCGGTGCCCTCTAGTCAGTGTTATGAAGGAGGGTGATGCCGATGAGTGTAATGGAAGTTTTGACATTATTACTTGTGTTGTTTACGGCTCTGTCTTACATAGACAATCGCAAAAAGAAATAGCATCCCCCGCCTAAAGTGGATGCTATTTCAAAATAAATACTCTTACTGAGGGCAATCGGAAATTCTATTCCGACTACTTCCTAGTACATTATACACTAGAACCGCCTGTTTTTCAAGCGGTTCTTTTTATTTAATTCAAGCAGGATCCCCCTCTACCACCCCATCTCATGCGCCACATAATCTTTCAGCCGAAAAACGGCATACAACGGAAGGCTCCATACATGGGTATTACCGTCCATATTATCGCCGACATTCTTTAAAGACATTTTTATCGCCATCTTAGGCTGATACCGGTGACAGAACGTATGCAGGCTTTTCGCCTTGGTATTATCCGCCGCTTTTACCTCGATCGGCATTATCACCCCTTCGTGGTCCGTAATAAAATCCACTTCCGCGTCGGCTTTCGTTCTCCAGAAATACGCGTCCACTCCCATACATTTCAGTTGCGTCATAACATAATTTTCTGTCAGGGCGCCTTTAAAATGAATATATGCGGAATTTCCCTCCAGAACAGTCCGGAAATTCACGTTGGATTTCCTTCTGAGCAGTCCCACGTCAGACATATAAACTTTAAAATATGTGCTGTCCGCCATTCCCGACAAAGGTAATTCCGGTGTCGGCACCATATTTAATTTATAAGCGATACCGGCATTCACAATCCATTCCAACGCGTCTTCCAGATCTTTTGAACGCGCTCCCGCTTTCACATGGGAAAATATAAATTTATTATTGTCACGCGCGATCTGCGCAGGAATTGCTTCCCATATCAATTTTATTTTCGCGGCGGTATCCGGCGACGCGTATTTTCCAAAATCATCCGCATAATCTTTCAGTATTCTGTCCTGAACCTCCTCCACTTCCTTAAAATCATGGGTATCGATCCAGACCTGCACCGCCTCCGGCATTCCCCCGACAATATAGTAATTTTTCAGATATTTTTCCAGCGACGCCGTATAAAGTTCCGAAATTTCCCTTTCATAACCGAGTTTTCGGATCCCGTCAATATATTTCCCGCCGCCGTCCGCAATCACAAATTCCTCAAAACTCATGGGAAACATTTCAACCCGATCGACCTTACCGACGGGAAACGATATTCCTTCTTTCCTCAGAGCAACGCCAAGAAGAGAACCCGCCGCTATAATATGAAGTTCGGGCATATTTTCACAAAAATATTTAAGCGATTGAATTGCCCGCGGGCAGTCTTGGATCTCGTCAAATACCACCAATGTTTTTCCCGGCACGATCCTTCTTCCAAAGATAACCGCTCCAAGCTCATCTACGATCCTTTCCACATTAAAATCATACTCGAATATCGACTTTATGCCTTGATTTCCGTCCAAATTAAAATATGCCGTATCCTCAAACTCCGCCTTTCCGAACTCCCGGATCAAATATGTTTTTCCACACTGACGGACACCGGTTATCAAAAGCGGCTTCCTATTCGGCTTATTTTTCCATTTGATTAACTGTTGTAAAGTTTTACGTTCCATGCATTTTCCCTCCCTTACCAAAATCATAACATATAACCGTTTATATTTCCATACTTATTTGCGTTTTTCGACCGAATAACGTTGTTACACCTGCGTTTTTCGAACGAATAATGTTGTCGCACCTGCGTTTTTCGACCGAATAATGTTGTTCATACGTAAAAAAGGCATGCCGCCATATCCGATGATACGCGGCACGCCTTTGTCTTTATCGTTATTTTTTAATGGAACCGTTTTTTCTTATCCGATACCGTGACACATAAAGCCATACCGGCAGACACGAACAAGAGCAGATACAATCCCCCTTGGGAATGGTCCTTCGTCCGCGGACTTGCTGCCGCCCGCAAAACCTCTTCTTCGTCTTCCTCCGTGTCCCCGTCAGACTTCTCCGCCGGAGTTTCCGTTTCGGCCGGCTTAACCGGATCCGCCGGGTTCGTTTTCGCCTCCTGATATACAATCGCATACGAAGAAAACTTATCCGTTTCAATCGTGATCGTATTCGGATCATCATCTTTATCTTCAAGCACGTCAATTTCCTCGTCATGGATACGGATTACCGCGAATTTTCTGTCCGGCGTCCTCAGATCTTCCGGAATTTCCATCACGATCCTCACCTGACCGCCTGTATTGTGAACCAGAGTTTCCGTCGTCCCGTCGTCTTTCTGTATGATCTTTATAAGGCTGATATCCAGATACCTGCCCACCGAAAATGAACTTTCTTCCGCCGCCTTCTGCGTTGCCGTTCTGTCCTCGTCCGCCACGCTTTCCGACGCGTCGTTTACCACAAGACGGATCGTTATATTGACGCCTTCCTTGATCTGTTCTTTTTCTTCGGAAGAAAGAACCGTCTCTTCCAGATTTTCTTCGTCAGCGCTCACGACAGGCGCGTTCATTCCGATCGACACCTCGGTTTTTACATATCCCGGATCCTTTTCTCCACAGATCACGCACACGCCGTTTTCGTACTTATGCTCATGTCCCGCGTTGTAAGACGGATCTTTTTCTCCGCAGACCGTACACACCCCAGCTTCATACTTGTGTTCCGTCTTCCCGATTTCTTCCGTCTCTTCCTTCTTACACTGCGCGCAGGTAAAGGTACGGATACCCGTCTGCGTGCAGGCAGGCTGTTTTGTCACTTTTTCCGTAAATGCATGGCTGCTCTTCTCACCTGCTTCTCCGCATTGCTCGCAGACATGCCAATGCCCGTCCTTATCCGACTCGTAGTCCTCATTCCACACATGCTCGTGCCCCCCCCGAAACGTAAGACGGATCTTTTTCCCCGCAGACCGTACACACCCCAGCTTCATATTTGTGTCCCGTCTTCCCAATTTCTTCCGTCTTTTCCTTCTTACACTGCGCGCAGGTAAAGGTACGGATACCCGTCTGCGTGCAGGTAGGCTGTTTTGTCACTTTTTCCGTAAATGCATGGCTGCTCTTCTCACCTGCTTCTCCGCATTGCTCGCAGACATGCCAATGCCCGTCCTTATCCGACTCGTAGTCCTCACTCCACACATGCTCGTGCCGGTAAGTAAAAAACTCCGTATTGATCTTTGCCTTATCGCCGGACGGGTTAAATGTACATTCGCAGAAATAATGTCCGCCGTCCACGCCTTTCGTAAACGTTGCGGACGTCTGTCCTTCAACTGCCGTTGCCGTTATTTCCGTGCGTTCTACCGCAACGGAACAGGTAAATTGTTTAGAATCCGCACTCGCATTATCAATGACTAAAGTAAAATTATCACTATCCTGTTTTGCCGTATAAGCAAACACGCCGTTTTCCCCGGTAACCTCTACAAAATCAGAATCTCCATCAATCACTCCCATAAATCCTTCAAAGTTACCGCCATGAACGGTTACTTTAACCACATCGTCCGCCTTGGCAGAAAACTTCAAGCTCATGGCTCCCGTGTCACTGCTCCGCCAGATTCTTTTATCCGGATCATAAGTAGCATAAGGCTCATAAACGGCTATTTCATCAGCCGAGTCCTCTTCCCCCACAACATACGTTTTCTCATTAACCTCTGCCTTATACCACTGGTACGCAATATCTTCCGTTTCCTTCCAAGCCCCGCCGTCCATGTATTCTTCACCTTTTACGGTATAAACGTTAGAAGCCTCAGGCTGCTGTGATATCCTGTATTTTAAGATAATCAGCGGCTCAAGCACCAATCCCCCTGACCCTCTATTGTTGTTATATTCGTCCTCGGAAACGGAAGCCTCCGCCGTTTTCGGTTCCGATCCGTTAGAAA
>JAMPBI010000120.1 GCA_023666775.1 Alistipes sp.
CGAGACAGAGAAAATCATTCAGTTAAGCGACCTTTTTGACGTTTCAACAGACTTTTTACTCCGCGACGCTCCGATCGACCGAAGCCGCGATACACTCGACCGCGTAGTTTTTAAATTTCTTGGTTCCGCCCAGGAAATGGACGGCATTTCCAAAAATCTGATCGACATTATGCAGGACGGGATCATAGACGATAACGAAAAGATCCAGTTAAATTCCATCATCAAGACGCTGGACGAACTGGTAAAGATCATAGACGAAATAAAAATGCGCATTAACGCGCGATAACGCAACCTGCCGTTGCTTATTGGCACTTTACGGTTGGTTGTTGTTAAAAATCATTTCAAACATATTCACTAAACAATCCCAATCAATCACCCGATATACATTACAGGTCAGGGGAACCGCCTAATTCCCCTGATACTGTCTGTTAGCCTCGTCCTGGGGAAAAGGAGAGAGGCGATAAAATGATCATTAAGTCCAGCAATGTTTACATGGGTTCGCAGAGAAATTATCAGCGAAATGTAAAAAGCCAGACAACTACCACAAGATGGCAGCCCGCCAATCCGGCGAGAATGTCTTCTACCACGCAGAGTTATTCGTACAGTTATTCTGAGGGAGAACAGTATAACAATTACAACAGCTTTGCGCGCAACTTAAAAAATTCCCGGCAAAACACCCTCCGGAACGCAGGAAACCGTTTTGGTCTGGGAATGAGCGGTATGCAGCAGCGTTCTAACAATTTCGACATTTTTCAGGAGACGATGAACAAGTCGCTGCGCAGTATCCTTGATATACTCTACCGTTCAAAAAACATGCCGCAGGGGCGTTTTTCGGGCTATGGCAGCGGCTACAGCTACAATACTTACAGCCTGGATTACACGAACTCGGCGGCTTATCTTTCTTCCGTTCCTTCCACTCCTCCCGTCTGGGAAGTGGGAAGTTCCATATGGAATCAGGTGACTGATACATATTTCAGTCTGGAAGAAAAAGAAACGACTACATTTGAATCCACGGGAACGGCAATAACCGCCGACGGACGAAAACTGGAATTTGACGTGTCCATGACCATGTCCCGGAGTTTTGCCGAAGAATACGCGTCCTCGGATTTCATGCAGTACGAGCAGGTTCTGACAGACCCGCTGGTGATCAATCTTGATTCCAACCCTACATCGCTGAGCAGCCAGCACTTCTATTTTGACCTGGACTGCGACGGCAGGAAGGAAGAAATTTCTTCTCTCGGCGCGGGAAGCGGTTTCCTTGCCTACGACAAGAATAACGACGGGATCATCAACGACGGCAGCGAACTGTTCGGCACGAAAAGCGGCAACGGTTTCTACGATCTTTCCGCCTATGACGAGGACGGCAACGGCTGGATCGACGAAGCCGACGATATTTACCAACACTTAAAAGTATGGTACAAGGACGAAAACGGCAACGACAAGTTGATCTCGCTGAAAGAAGCCGACGTGGGAGCCATTTATCTCGGAAGCGAAAAAACACAGTTTTCCCTTACCGACAAGGATAACAACCTCGACGGTATGGTAAGAAGCACCGGTATATTTTTAAAAGAAAGCGGCGGAAGCGGAACCATTTCGCAGGTTGACCTTGCGCGCCGCTATTAGGGGACTGTAAATGCGCAAGATTTTTATTCTGACCATGGTCATCATAACGGCATTTTACCTTGCCTATATTTCACAAAGCATGGGAAATGACGATGACGCCGGTCACGCGCCTTGGGGCAGCTATGCCGTATCCATTCGCGATGCGGCGCCCGCTCCGGCGGCGTTAAAAACAACAATACCGAACGAAACTCCTTATTCGTTCCTTTCGGTCGGAGCATGTCCTGGATATCGACGCGGGTTTTCCCGTTTTGATGTGGACTACCATGTATCTGGAAGAACCGCGGTTTATATCGCATATTGTACGGCATGACGATCAGACGTTCCAGTGGTACGTCAGCGAACATTGTCTTCTGGTTAAGGGCTATGATATCGTTAAAGACGTTCTGATCGTGAACGACCCGCTGGTGGGCGAAACGGAATATGACGTGGACGAGTTCATGGAAATTTCGGACAAGATCGGAAATCTTGCCGTAACCCTGCAATTAAAATAAAGAAGGTCACTCCCTGCATATCTCAAGAATTTTTTCCAGCTCCAGTTTCCCGCCAAACAGGGAAAGAGCGCTCCCGACCGTCACATGAAGCCTTCCGGCGCCAATCTGCTTTAACCGTCTCAAATCCTCATAGGAACCCACGCCGCCCGCGTAGGTAACGGGAAGTCCGTCCCACCTGCCAAGCAGCCGCGCCAGTTCCGTCTCGATTCCCTGACATTTTCCCTCCACGTCCGCCGCGTGAACCAGTATTTCATCGCAATACGCCGACAACGCGTCAAGCGTCTCTATGGAGACGGCAACGTCGGTAAACTTCTGCCACCGGTCCGTGACAATATAGTAGCGCCCGTCCTTTTTGCGGCAGCTCAGATCCAGCACGATATGTTCCTTTCCTACCGCCTCAACCAGTTTATTGATATTTTCATAATTGATCCGTCCGTCTTTAAAAACATACGACGTCACGATAACATGGGACGCTCCGGCGGCAAGAAATTCCCCGGCATTCTCGGCGGTAATCCCTCCGCCCGCCTGAAATTCTCCCGGACACTCCCTTAACGCTCCGAACGCAAGCGCCTTATCCGCCTCGTAATACTCGGAAGCAGGCGGGTTTAACAAAATGATATGACCGCCCTTTAATCCTTTTTCATGGTACAGCCGGGCATAAAACGCCCCGTCAAGGTCCGTTTCAAAATTGGACGCGGCTCCGCTGTCCGACAGCGTACCGCCGATGATCTGTTTTACTTTTCCGTTATGGATATCAATACATGGACGAAATTCCATAAATCCTCCTATCAATAGAAAAGACCGCCGCATAATATGCGGCGGCCTCTTATAGCATTTACGCGTTAGCAAGCTCACAAAGTTCCAAAAGCATTTTCGGAAGCTCATCTTCCATATTCTCGTCGGTGAACTGACAGGTTCCTACCGCCTTATGTCCGCCGCCGTTGTACCTTAACATCAGACTGCCTACGTTCACGTCGCTTGTTCGGTTGAGGATACTGTATCCTACCGCCGCCGAACAGCCGAGTCCGCCTCGTCCGCTGACGATCCATGCCGAAATATTCTGCTCCGGATACATGCTGTAGATCATAAAACGGTTCCCGGTGTAAATCGGGTCAACGCCGCGCAGATCGGTGATAATAACGTTGCCCTTCACGGTCGTATACGTTCTTACCATATCCTTAAACTTCTCGGTCTGCTCATTGTACACTTCAATACGTTCCACCACGTCCGGAAGGTTCAGTATCTCTTCCGTCGTCATGGTACGGCAGGCGTCCATCAGCTTCTCCATCAATTGATAGTTGGAGATCGTGAACTGTCTCCATCTTCCCAGACCCGTTCTCGGATCCATCAGAAATCCCACTAAGATCCAGCCCTGAGGGTTCATCACCTCGTCGATCGTGAGATTACCGGAGTCCACTTTATCAACCGCTTCCATCATATCGTCAAACTGAGGGAAACGTTCCCTTCCTCCGTAGTATTCGTAGATGATCCGCGCGCAGGAAGGCGTTATACGGCTTTCTCCCTTATACTTGCCCTCCAGTTCGTTTCTCTCGTGTTCGCTGGAATGGTGGTCAAACCACAGACCGCACCCTTCCACGAAAGGTACGTTCGCCAGACAGTCATTTTCATTAACTTCTACAAGTCCGTCCTGCAAATCCTTAGGGTGGGCAAACTTCCATGAATCAATAATACCCGCTTCTTTCAAAAGCGCCCCGCATGCAAGACCGTCAAAATCAGAACGTGTTATCAATCTCATATGTATATTCCTCTCTTCAATATACTTCATTAAAACTATGTCTATATTATAGATCATTATCCATCATTTTTCAAACAGTATTTGTTGACCAAACCATGAAAAGTTATTAAAATATGGATATACTGTAAAGGAAGCCGTAAAACAATGGAAAACTACAAATTTTTTCAAAACAGATCCTGCGAGTATTTTCCCTGCCATAACTTACCGGAAGACGAATTAAACTGCCTTTTCTGCTACTGCCCTCTCTATTGTCTGGGTAAAGAATGCGGAGGGGATTTCGAGTATACCAAAAACGGGATCAAAAGCTGCATGAACTGTACAAAACCTCATGGTAAGGACGGTTATGAACACATCATGGGCAAAATGAAACACGTTATGGAAAAGACCCGCATAACAGAATAAAGGCGCTTTATCTTGCCAGCCAGCCTCCGTCAACGGCAACGGTAAAACCGTTCACATAATCCGAAGCCTGTGAAGCGAGCCAGACGATCGTACCTTTCATGTCGTCCGGCGTACCCCATCTTCCTGCCGGGATACGGTCTAAGATCTCGGTGCTTCTGTCCTCGTCGCTGCGAAGCTGCGCCGTATTATTCGTAACCATGTAACCCGGAGCGATGGCGTTTACCTGAATGTTGTATTTCGCCCACTCGTTGGCAAGAGCCTTCGTCAGTCCGAGAACGGCGCTCTTACTTGCCGTATAGGCAGGAACGCGGATACCGCCCTGATAAGAAAGCATGGAAGCCACGTTGATGATCTTGCCGCCCTCTCCCTGCTTGATGAACTGCTTCGCGGCAGCCTGGCATAAGAAAAATACTTCTTTCTGATTGACCGCGCAGACAGCGTCCCAGTCCTCCATGGAATATTCGATCGCGTCTTCTCTCTTAATGATACCTGCGTTATTTACAAGAATATCAATTCTTCCGTAAGCCTTTAACGTCTCGTCGATCACCCTGTCGATCACGTCCGTTGAGGACAGATCCGCAATAACGGTTGTAAATTCGCCGCCGATTTCTTTGATCTTCTGCGCCGTCTCGTCGCAGTCTCTTCTCGCGACGCCCACGACCTTCGCGCCGGCCTCCGCAAGTCCGATACACATACCCTGTCCGAGTCCCGTGTTCGCGCCGGTCACAATGGCGACTTTTCCCTCCAGTTTAAACATATCCAATACCATAACAATTCCTCCCGTTATCTCATTTATTTCAGCAAATCCGCAGATTTGGCATGAACTAATTAAAACCGATAAATTTATTGGCTATCTTGTAGCCGGTCTTGGTGATCCTGCGTCCCCCGCTGCCCGGAATATTCACGCACATTCCCAGCACGCCCCAGCGCAGCGACAGCCAGAGCCTCGGATCCTTGACGTACACATAACGCCACAGTTCCTTCTTCTTGGCAAAATTTTCGTCCGTCTCCGATAGGAGCAGCATAACGGAGGAAATCACCATCATGATCTTTAGGTAATTGAGCATATAACGCCTGCAATGCCTGTTCTCGACCTTCGCGCCCGCAAAATAGTCCAGCATGAGCTTGTTGACGCAAAGCTGCTGGTCCACGCGGCTGATCATCACTTTTTCGTTGACCGACTGGTCTTCCCGCCCGATAAAATAGCGGTAAAAATTCACGTCCACATAGTACATGGTCTTCACATAAGGAAGAGGGTGGAACACAAAAATATTGTCAACGTAAAACATGTGCTTCGGAAGTTCCAGCGCGCAGTCCTTTAAAAGCTGCGTTCTGTAAATAACCGAATGCATTAAAATATACTGCGCGATACGAAAATGCCTCACGTCGTCCCACGAAAAAATCTGCTCCACGGGCAGCGCGTTCCGGTAGCTTACTACTTTCTTACGCTTAACGCCCTCTTTCTCATAAACGTAATTCGCGATGAGCAGGTCCAGTTCCGTATCGTTTGAAATCATATATTTCATGGTTGAAAGAAGTTTCTTATACGCGGTTTCGCTCACCCAGTCGTCGCTGTCCACCACCTTAAAAAATACGCCGGTAGCATTTTTAAGTCCCGTATTGACCGCTTCTCCGTGACCTCCGTTCTCCTGATGTACCGCCTTAATGATCGTCGGGTATTTCGCCGCGTATTCGTCCGCGATCGCGGCAGTGTTATCCTTTGTCGAACCGTCATCTACTATGATAATCTCAACATCTTCCCCGCCGATCAGCAGCGATTGGATACATTTGTCCATGTAGTCCGCCGAATTATAGCAGGGAATAGCGATTGATAAAACTTTCATTACTAAATCTCGACTTTCTCACAAAATATATTTTTATTATACGTCTATTCTATAATGCAGGTCAAATAAAATTTTTCTATTGACGTAAGAACCCGGAGGGGTTATAGTAATACTGCAAAGGCTAGGGGCACTGGCGCAAGCCGGTTGAGACGCAACCCTCACTACTTGATCAGGCTAACACCTGCGGAAGGAAGCTGTTTTATTCCATATCCCGTTATAGTAGTCCCCCTTCCTGCATAAATTTATTTCAGGGAGGATTTTTTATGTCCGATTTTTTTGCATTTCCAACGGTAAACAGTTGGGAAGAAAACGTATTCCAACTTACAGGCGCCGGAATTACGGTAACCGTTGTTTTGATCGTCGCCTGTATCGCACTGGCTCTGTTCCTACAGCCAAAGGAAGTCCGCAGCGCAAAATTTACCACGAAGCAGCTTACCTTTTCGGCTATGGCAATGGCGCTCGCCATGGTTTTGTCCATGATCAAAGTGCTTGATCTGCCTCTCGGCGGTTCCGCGACGCTTTGCAGCATGTTCTTTATCACGCTGACAGGCTATGTGTACGGACCGAAAGCAGGGCTTCTGACCGGTTTTTCTTACGGTCTTCTCCAGTTTGTCATCGACCCCGTGTTTTACACTTTGCCGCAAATGCTCACGGATTATCCGTTAGCCTTCGGCGCCCTCGGTCTTTCCGGATTTTTCTGGAAGAAAAAATGGGGGCTTCCAATCGGCTATGTG
>JAMPBI010000121.1 GCA_023666775.1 Alistipes sp.
CTGATAGCCGTCATAGCCCGTTATGGCGGCAAATGTTTTCGCATCACAGGTGTCAAGGCTTACGTTCACCCGGTCCACGCCCGCCGCTTTTAATTCCTCCGCCATTTTCCCCAGCAGGATCCCGTTGGTGGTCAGCGCGATTTCCTCAATCCCGGGAATACGGCGCACGTCAGAAATCAGTTTCACGAGGTTTTTGCGCACCAGAGGCTCTCCTCCCGTAAAACGGATCTTCCGCACGCCTAAATCCGCCATCACAAGCACTACCCGGTAAATTTCTTCCAGCGAAAGAAGCATATCGTGAGGCAGCCGTTTAACGCCCTCCTCGGGCATACAGTATTTACAGCGCAGATTGCATTTATCCGTCACCGAAATCCGCAGATAATCTATATTTCTTCCGATACCGTCTATCATACCTACTTCTCCATTAAAATCAGTTTCTCCGTGGGAATTTCCACAAAAAGCCGGTCTTTTCCCATACGCTCCCATTCTTCCTTAGGCAGCTCGCAGGTGATCACCGAACGGCCGCCCGACGCTCCGCTCCCTTTTTTCTTCAAAAGCACCACCGTGGAAAACGTATCCTCGATCACCCGCACAACCTCACATTCCAACCGGTTTGCGCCGTCCTCATTCCGCAGAGCGAGAAAATGCGCCCGGATTCCCGCGTAGGCGTAAGGCTTTCCTTCCGTTTTTTCCTCTTGCAAATGTAAATCCGTCCCCCAATCCGCCGCGAAGTACCACCCTTCCCCTTTCTTCGTAAGCTCCGTTACATTCTTACAACCGGTGAGAAGAGCCGCCGCCAGCGTTTTCGGCGCGTCAAAAAGCTCCCGCTTGGACTGTATATCCGCCAGACAACCGTTTTCCATAACGGCAATACGATCCGTGAGACGATAAACCTCGTTGCGGTCATGGGAGACAAACAGGGCGTTTTTTCCATATCCGTCAAAAATATTCATGATTTCCCGTTCCAACTGCATTTTCAAATAATTATCCAGCGCGGAAAACGGCTCGTCGAGAAGCAGGAATTTCGGACCGGCAGCCAGCATACGCGCAAGCGCCGTCCTCTGCTTCTGACCGCCGGACAACATAAAAGGATACAGATTTTCCTTTCCCCGCAGATAAAAACGGTCGATATATTTCTCCGTTCTCTCTTTGTCCTTTGCTCCGCACATGATATTCTGAAACACCGTCATATTGGGAAACAGCGCGTAATCCTGGAACAGATAGCCGATTTCCCGCTTTCTCGCCGGAATGTTGATTTTTTTTGTTCCGTCAAAAAGCACTCTGCCGTCCAGACTTATAACGCCTTTATCCGGCGTCTCGATACCCGCGATACATTTTAGCGTCAGGCTCTTTCCGCAGCCGGAGGAACCGAGGATCGCGAAGATTTCCTTCTCCGTCTCAAAGCAGACTTTTAAATGAAAATCGCCACACTGTTTTTCAATATCCACATATAAAGACATTTTCCTCACCACCCTTTCCTGCCGGTTTTCCCGGTCTGTCGGGACGTTAAGAAATTCATCAGGAAAATTGTCGTAAAGGAAATCGCCATGATCACCGCCACCCAGCGGTACGCCAGTTCCCGGTTCCCGCTCTGCATTGCCGTGTAAACGGCAACGGACATGGTCTGGGTTTTCCCCGGAATGTTTCCCGCAAGCATGACGGTCGCGCCAAACTCGCCCAGCGCCCTCGCGAAAGCAAGGATTGCCGCCGCCGATACGCCCGGAGCCGAAACGGGGAGCAGCACTTTAAAAAACAGTTCCCACTCCGTCATGCCAAGGGTTCTTCCCGCATTAAGCAGATTTTCGTCCACCTGCTCGAAAGCCCCCCTTGCCGTCCGGTACATTATGGGAAAAGAAACCACAACGGCGCATATAACGGCTCCCTGCCAGGTAAACAGCACGCTGATACCCATTTTCATCAGGAACGCTCCCAGCATACTGTTCTTTCCGAACAAAATCAGCAGGAAAAAACCTACGACCGTAGGTGGCAGCACCATAGGCAGTGAAAAAATGCCGTCCACGATCAGGCGCGTTTTTTTTAGGGATAACACCCATCTTGCCGCCAAAAGTCCCAGAAAAAATGTTATAACGGTGGCGCAAAGCGCCACCTTAACCGATATCCATAACGGTGAGTAATCCATTTTTCCTCCTTATTCCGCCGCCGAAAAACCATATTTTTCAAAAAGTTCCATTGCTTCGCCGCTTTGCAGATATTCCATGAACTCTGCCGCCGCTTTTTCGTTTTTGCTCGCCCGAACCACGCCTGCCGGATAAATAACCTTTTTACAAGAGTCCTTTGGCGCCTCGCATACAATCGTGATCTGATCCGAGGTATACGCGTCCGTCGCGTAGACAACGCCGCAGTCCACCGAACCGTTCTCCACCCAGGAAAGCACTGTTCTCACGTCTGAGCCGTAGTTCGCCTTTGCTTTGACCTCGTCCAGTATACCGAGGGTGGTAAATATTTCTTCCGAATACTGCCCCACCGGAACGCTGCCCGGTTCTCCAAGACCGATCATCGCAGCCTTGTCCGTAACCACATCTTCAAAAGACGTTATTCCTGCCGCGCTGTCTTTCGGCACGATCAGCACCACCTTGTTTTCCAGAAGATCGACAATCGTATCCGTGTCCATCAGTCCCTGCCCGTCCAACGCCGTCATCTGCTTTGCCGCCGCGGAAATAAACAGATCCGCCGGAGCCCCCTCCTCAATCTGCGCCTGAAGCGCGCCGGAACCGCCGTAAGAAAAGGTGAGCGTCACATTTTTATGTTCCGCCTCATACACTTCCTTCATCTCGTTACACACGTCCGTAAGGGACGCCGCCGCAAGGATCGTAAGTTCAACCTTCTCCCCGCTTTCCGCCGTTACGGTCTGCTCCTTGTTATCCGTGTTTCCTGCTCCGCAGCCTGTCATGAATAAGGCGCATGCTGCCAGCGCCGCAATTATTTTATTATATTTTTTCATTATTTAATCTCCTTTTTGCAGGAGAACCGCCTATACCGGCGCAATGAAATGTCCGCTTTTTCCGCCTGATTTTTCCACGAGGCGGATATCCCCGATCCTCATTGCCCGATCCATCGCTTTACACATATCGTAAATCGTCAGAAGCGCCACGCTGACTCCCGTAAGCGCCTCCATCTCCACGCCGGTCTTACCCGAAAGTTTTGCCGTGCAGAGACACCGGATCCTGCGGCTCTCCTCGTCTAATTCAAAATCAATCGTTACCTTGGTAAGCATTAACGGGTGGCACATAGGGATCAGGTCCGACGTCCGCTTTGCCGCCATGATACCGGCGATCCTTGCCGTTCCCAGCACGTCGCCTTTTTTTGCCGTGGCGTTTTTTACCGCGTCAAAAACCTCCCGGCTCACTAAAATATCGCCTGCCGCGACCGCGATTCTCTCCGTAACCTCTTTATCCGTTACATCAACCATGATCGCGTTTCCGCTGTCGTCAAAATGTGTAAATCCAGACATTCCTCTAACTCCTTTCCCGCATAGAACCGACCGCCGTTCTTCGACATTACCGCTGTGAACCGTCTGCCGGTTTTACTTACCGAAACCACAGCTTGGAAAATGACAAACCTCACAATTGAGGCAGAGTCCTCCTTCGCCGTAGATACTTAAATCTTCTTTTTTTAATATTTCGCCCGCAAGCACTCTCGGAAGCACCAGGTCAAATATGGTGCGTTTCGCGTACATCACGCAGCCCGGCAGTCCGAGAATTGGAACGCGCCGTCCCTCAAACTCATAATAGGCAAGAAGGAACATGGCTCCCGGCAGTACCGGCGCCCCGTAAGAAACAATATCCGCTCCCAGCGCCCTGACCGCTCCCGGCGTTCTGTCGTCCGGATCCACGCTCATTCCTCCGGTACAGAGTATCATCTGGGCGCCGTCCTCCAAAAATCCACGGATTGCCCCAATGATATCCTCCTGGCTGTCATCGACGATCTTCTGTCCCAGAATTTCCACGTCGTACTCTTTTAATTTCGCGCAGACCGCCGGTCCGAAAGCGTCTTGGATCCTTCCTTTAAAAACTTCGCTTCCCGTCGTGACAATGCCTGCTTTGTAAGAGCCGAAAGGCAGAATGGACAAAAGCGGTTCTTTTCCCGCCGTCTTTTTCGCCCGTTCCATTTTTTCCGCTTCGATCACTAACGGAATGATCCGCGTCGCTGCTATTTTATCTCCTTTTTTTACCGGGAAATTGCCGTGTACCGTAGCTATCATCATTTCCCCGAGACTGTTGACGGCGTTTAATTTCTCCGCATTGATTTTAAGAAGACCGCCGCAGTCCGCCTTGATCTCGATTTTTCCCTCTCTCGGTTCTGTTGCCGTCATATGCTCATTAATACACATATCCCGGAGAATCGCCGCCGCCTCGTCCTCATGGAGAACACCTTCTTTTTTCTCCCAGACATAAAGGTGTTCCTTTCCCACCGAAAGCAGTACGGGAATATCTTCTTTCGTCACAATATGCCCTTTTTTAAACACGGCGTCCTTCACCACGCCGGGAATGATCTGCGTAATGTCATGGCACAGAACCTGTCCTTCTGCGTCCTCCGTCCGAATCAGTTTCATATCTGCCGCTCCAATCCAAAATATTTCTTCACACACGAAAAAATCCCGCCGATATCATCAAGCCCGTATACGGGGCAGGATACGTTATCCCGGGATACTACGTCAGTCGCTATGCAGATCAGACTTTTGGGGTCGCACACGGTCTCTTGGGAAACCGCGCCACGGACAATCTCGATTTTAGGGTATTCTGAATGTTTCATACCCTCAATGATGATCACGTCCGTATCTTCCATCATGGAAATCATCGCGCCGATATCCTTTGAACAGGCGCCGTTCACCGAAAACTGCCTGTCCGAAAAAATGGCGCTGTAAACCGCGCCCGCATTCGCGAAGCGGTATGTATCCGTTCCCGAATGATCCATGACATAATCGTGCCCGTCGTGCTTGATCACGCCGACTGAGTAGTTTTCTTTGATAAACTCATTAATCAGTTTGATGATCAGCCCCGTCTTGCCGCTGTCCTTAACGGCGCTGACGCAGAACACGACAGGAAGCGCCAGTTTTTGGTACTCCTGACGCGTATTGATATTTTTTACGACCTTTTTATCAAAGCAGGTATACTCCAGCCGGATATATTTGGTCCTCACATTATTTAATATATTCATCAGGCGGTAACAGCCCTCTGAAATCTGTTTTTCGATGACCTCTAAAACATTTTTGGAATAAATGGCGCACAGAGGATGAATATGCTCCTCGTCCATCATAACGTAACAATCATAGTCAGAGGATATGAACTCTGCCATATAGGAAACGAGATCCTTTGTCACAAACGGCATATCCGCCGCGCAGATAAACACATAATCTTCTTTTGCCCCGCGAAGGATCTGGTAAATTCCCTCTATGGGACCGATCTCCTTATGCTCGTCATAGACGACCCGATATCCCGCGTCCTCATAAACGCCCTTTTGGGCGGCAGAAATAAGCACCTCGGAAAAGCTGCCGAGTTCGTCCGCGATCTTATCAATAAACCGTTTTTCGTTGATCGTTAAAAGCGCTTTATTCTGCCCCATTCGGGTGCTTTTCCCGCCGGCAAGGATACCTGTGCTGAGTTTCATACTGCCTCCTGAACTTGTTGAAATAATGATTGTCTATTTGTTCTATATATGATATAATTATACTGTATAATCCAAAAGAAAATGGATGCGCTTTTCCGATGGTGCCCTCTAGTTTTTCAGAAAGAGGGTGGTGCCCTATGAGTATAATGGAAGTTTTGACATTATTGCTTGTATTATTTGCGGCTCTGTCTTACATAGACAATCATAAAAAGAAATAAGCATCCTCAACCCACCCAAAGTTAGAATGCTTATTTCTTAATAACAACTTTAACTGAGGGCAATCGGAACTTGTGTCCGACAACCTTTCTAAGTAGATTATACACTAGAGCTGCCTGATTTTCAAGCGGCTCTTTTTATTTTTTTCTATTTTACCTGCTGCCCTTAAAATAACGGATCACAACCTCGTCCCCAGAATTTATCCGCGTTCCTTCCTTCAGGTCGATAAAGCAGTTGCATTCCGTGAGGTTATGTATCACGGAAGACGCGTGGACCGGCGACGGGATCGTCACGGTTCCGTCCTGCGCGTAAGCGCGGATCAGCCGCCGCATTTTATTTATTTTTCCGTACCCGCCGGACAAAACCGCCGTCGTTTTCTTGATCTCAAAAGAATCGCTCTGCATCATTTTTGCCATTGCCGGCCAGAAATACAGTTCAAAATTCGCGATAGCCGCGTAGGGATTTCCCGACAGGCTCAAAATCACTTTTCCGTCCAGCACGCTTGCGAGCGTCGGCGTCCCCGGCTGGATATTGGCTCCCCGGAACAATATTTTCGCTCCGGCATTTTCAAGAACCTTCGGAAGAATATCTTTTTTTCCCACGGACACGGCGCCTGTCGTTATCACAAAATCCGCGTGTTCCAAAGCGGAGCGGATCTTTGTGAGCAAAAGCTCCTCTTCGTCGGCGCAGGTCTGTATACTGTCCGCCAAAAGTCCCTCCCTTTCCATGTCCGCGGCAAGCATATAGGCGGTGCTGTTATAGATCTTGCCGCAGGGAAGGTCTTCTCCTACCTGCACGATCTCGGTACCCGTGGACAGAATCGCGACCCGCGCCTGTCTGCGCACGGGGATCCGCTCCATGCCGAGGCTTGCCAGAAGTCCCACATGAACGGAAGAAAGTCTTGTGTTCTTTTGGATCACGGTATCGCCCTTTTTGATATCCTCTCCCACGGGACAGTAATTGGCAAACGGCGGCACGCCCGCGTACACGC
>JAMPBI010000122.1 GCA_023666775.1 Alistipes sp.
CTTCGGAGGCTTTTACGGCGGGCGGCAAGACACGGAAGGCTTCTTGGCATAGAAGGCATGTTTTTGGCGAAGTTATGTAACACCGTGATCGAGGTTTCCAAGGACGGATATCCGGAACTGGAAGAGAAGCGGGACTTTATTTTCGAGGTTCTCAATAAAGAAGAAGAAAAGTTTAATAAAACCATCGACCAGGGACTTACGATCCTTGGGGAGATGGAGGAAGCCATGACAGCGAAGAACGAAACGGTTCTTTCCGGAGCGGACGCGTTTAAACTTTATGATACCTATGGTTTCCCGATGGATCTGACCCTTGAGATTTTGGAAGAAAAGGGCATGTCCATCGACGAGGACGGTTTTAAGGCATGTATGGAAGAGCAGCGCACGAAAGCGAGAAATGCCCGTAAGACCACGAATTATATGGGCGCGGACGCGACCGTTTACGACGAGATCGACGCGGCGGTCACTTCGGAATTTGTGGGATATGACAAGCTGGAGTATTCGTCAAAGATCACGGTACTCACCACGGAGGACGAGCTTACGGACGCGTTGTCCGACGGCGAAAAGGGTACGGTCATCGTGGACGAGACGCCGTTTTATGCCACCATGGGCGGTCAGGAAGGCGATACCGGCGTGATCGCGGCTTTGGAGGGCGAATTTGCGGTAGAGACGACCATTAAGTTAAAAGGCGGTAAGATCGGCCATGTGGGCGTTATGACCAAGGGCATGATGAAGGTCGGCGATACCGTTACTCTCCGCGTGGAGGAAAAAGGAAGAGCCGATACCTGTAAGAACCACAGCGCGACCCATCTGCTGCAGAAGGCGCTGCGCATGGTGCTTGGAACGCATGTGGAACAGCAGGGTTCCCTCGTTACGCCGAACAGGCTGCGTTTCGACTTTACCCATTTCCAGAGCATGACTGCCGAAGAAATCGCGCAGGTTGAGTCGATCGTAAACGAGGAGATTGCCCAAAACCTCCCTGTGGTAACGCAGGTCATGAATATCGAAGACGCCAAGAAATCCGGCGCCATGGCGCTTTTTGGCGAGAAATACGGCGATACGGTGCGCGTGGTTTCCATGGGAGAATTTTCCAAGGAATTCTGCGGCGGTACGCACGTTTCCAATACCGGCGCGATCTCGCTGTTTAAGATCGTTTCCGAGGCAGGCATTGCCGCCGGGGTAAGGCGTATCGAAGCGCTGACGGGCGACGGCGTGTTCGCGTACTTTAAGAATGTGGAAGACGAGCTTCATAAGGCGGCGAAAGCGGCAAAATCAGACGTTGCGGGACTGACCAAGAAGATCGAGTCCATGCAGGCGGAAATCAAGAGCCTTGCTTCGGAGAATGAAAGCCTGAAGAGCAGACTGGCAAACAACGCGGCGGGAGACGTATTGTCACAGGCGAAGGAGATCGGCGGGATCAAGTTCCTGGCGGTGGAAATGAAAGATATTGATATGAACGCTCTGCGCGGTCTGGGAGACGACCTGAAACAGAAACTCGGGGAAGCGGTGATCGTTCTGGCGTCCGGTCAGGGCGGCGACAAGGTCAATCTGATCGCCATGGCAACGGACGGCGCGGTAAAGAAGGGTGCCCACGCGGGCAATCTGATCAAAGAAATCGCGTCTTTCGTGGGCGGAGGCGGCGGCGGACGTCCGAATATGGCGCAGGCAGGCGGCAAGGATCCGTCCCATATCAAAGAGGCGCTCAATAAGGCGGAAGAGGTCGTTGAGGCACAGCTTGGTTAAAAATATTCCATATTTTACAAAAAAGGTATTGACGAATGAATATTTTGTGCTATAATCAAATTTGTGTGATTTAGAGTGTCTCACAATCCTTATATAGAAGGGTGGTTAGGAAGAATATGTCAAATGTCATCGTCAAAGACAATGAGACTTTAGATAGTGCGTTACGAAGATTTAAGAGAAACTGCGCTAAAGCAGGTATTCAGCAGGAAATCCGTAAGAGAGAGCATTACGAGAAGCCAAGCGTTAGACGTAAGAAGAAGTCTGAAGCAGCTAGAAAAAGAAAATACAATTAATCTTTTATGACCGGTACAATGTACCGGTCATTTTTTTGCCGGATAGGAAATTGCTTCGCAACATTGCATGACGGCTTTACTTCGCGCATAAAATTTAATAAACTCCGGCATAAGGAGTATATTGGCATGGACTTGTCGCGTTCCTTACATCTGCCCGAAGATGTTGTGAAAAAATCGTCGATCATCAATATCCTTGGCGATCATTCCATATTGATCGAAAATTTCAAGTCGATCATGGATTACAAAGAGGATTTTGTAAAGATCAAGGCTAAAAATAGAATCATCTCCATTCATGGGGAAAGACTGACCATCGAGTATTACAACCGGGAAGAGATCAAAATAAACGGCAGAATGAACAGTATTTTTTTTGAGGTGCTCCGTGACTAAGATTTTATCCTTTTTCAAAGGGATCCTTACCGTAAAACTGATCAGTTCCACCCCCGAGCGGTTCCTAAATATCTGCAACGCCAATCATATCAAGATGTGGGATCTGGTCTACGTGGACGAATATTATTATTTTAAGACGGAACCGTCGGAATATTACAGGCTCAAAGGGATTTTGAAAAAGACAGGCTCAAAAACGGCGATCTGTGAAAAAAAGGGACTTCCTTTCCTTTTGTTCCGCTACAGGAAGCATAACTGTTTCGCGGCGGGGATCCTTCTTGCTGTGTTCCTTTTGTATCTTATTTCCCTGTTCGTGTGGGATATCAGCGTGGAGGGAAACCGCATGATCACCGACGAAGTCCTTCTCGATACGCTGTATGAGTCGGGTGTGCGCCACGGAATGTTATTGAAGAAGATTTCCTGCGATAATCTGGAAAAAATGCTGCGGAATACGTTTGACGACCTGACGTGGGTGTCCGTGGAGATCAACGGAACGAGGCTGATCATTCATGTGAAGGAAAACGACGAGGATTATATTGCGCAGAAAAGTACCGGTAACGGCAATCTCGTGGCGTTAAAAGACGGAACCGTGCAGTCGATCATAACGAGGAGCGGGACGCCCCTTGTGACGGTCGGTGACGAAGTGGCGGCGGGAGACGTGCTTGTCAGCGGGATCGTGGACGTTACGGACGATTACGGGACGGTGATCTCGCAGAAATATGTCAGCGCCGACGCGGATATCGTGATCCGGACGGTGTACGACTATGAGGATATTTTACCAAAGACCTACCGATACCGGATCTTCACGGGAAAGAATAACAAAATGCTTTATGTTAAGATCTTTGACTGTATCGTGAAACTCGGGTTTTCGCCCGGTTATGAGAAAT
Organism: Alistipes sp.; assembly: GCA_023666775.1. GTDB lineage: Bacteria > Bacillota > Clostridia > Lachnospirales > Lachnospiraceae > MGBC120314. Next base: position 3,305 of record JAMPBI010000122.1, read on the forward strand.
ACGAAACGCTCCTTGCGGATACGCAGATCAAGGTGAACGATAATTTTTATCTTCCTGTCCATTACGGGCTGGTCACCAATACGGAGTATCAGGAAGAAACGGCGCAGTATACGGAACAGGAGGCGCGGACGATATTGGAGAAGGATCTGGAATACTTTTTGGCGGGTCTGGAAGAAAAAGGAGTGCAAATCCTAGAGAAAAATGTTAAAATGTATAAGAACAATCGGGAATATGTCTACCGGGGTGAAATTCTGGTGCAGGAGAGCGCCTATACCCGGGAGGAGATCATCATTCCCCAAAGCGATGCAGGAGAGAACGATGAGCGTGATTGAAGAATTGATTGAAATCCCGGCAGTACATGAGCAGAATGTATTCGGGCAGTTTGACGCCTATATTAAGAAAATCGAGCGCGCCTTCCATGTGACGATCATTGAGCGCGACAGCCGGCTGAAGATTATCGGAAACGAGACGGCGTGCAGGCGCACGAAGGAAGTTTTCGCCGGTCTTTTTGAACTGTCCTGCCGCGGCAACGTCATAACGGAGCAGAATGTGGATTATGCCATTTCCCTGTCCATGGAGGAGAGGGGAAGCGAACTGGTGGAGCTGGACAATGAGGTTATCTGCCGCACGGTCGCGGGTAAGCCGATCAAGCCGAAGACGCTGGGGCAGAAGGACTATGTCGCCGCGATCGCGGAAAAGATGATCGTTTTCGGACTGGGACCCGCGGGAACCGGCAAGACCTATCTGGCGATGGCGATGGCGATCGAAGCGTTCCGTTCGGACGAAGTCAGCCGTATCATTCTTACACGGCCGGCGATCGAAGCGGGAGAGAAACTGGGTTTCCTTCCGGGAGATTTACAGAGTAAGGTGGATCCGTATTTAAGACCGCTGTATGACGCCCTGTACCAGATCATGGGGGCGGAAAATTTTATGAACAATATGGAAAAAGGGCTGATCGAGGTGGCACCTCTTGCCTACATGAGAGGACGCACGCTTGACAATGCCTTTATCATACTGGACGAGGCGCAGAATACGACGCCCGCGCAGATGAAAATGTTTCTCACAAGGATCGGTTTCGGCTCCAAAGTGGTCGTGACGGGGGACCTGACCCAGAAGGATCTGCCGCAGGACGCCGTTTCCGGGCTTGACGTGGCGTTAAAGGTTCTGTCAAAGGTGGACGAGATCGGCATATGTCGTCTGACCAATCAGGACGTGGTGCGGCACCCGCTGGTCCAAAGGATCGTCAAGGCGTATGAGGAGTACGAGGATAAGGAACAGCAGAGGAAGAAAAACCGGAATAAGAGGTGAGGAAGATGACCATTCATTTTGACTACGAAACCGACGTAAGACCGGACGCCGATTTTGAGGGGACGGTCACGGCGGTGATCAATGAGGCGATGGATTATGAAAAATGCCCCTATGAGGCGGAGATCAGCGTTCTTCTGACGGATAACGAAGGCATATGCCGGATCAACCGGGACTGCCGCGGGGTGGACGCGCCTACGGACGTTTTGTCGTTCCCGATGGTGGAATACGAAAAACCGGCGGATTTTGCCTTTCTGGAGGAGCGCGGCGCGGACTTTTTCCACCCGGATACGGGGGAACTTCTTTTAGGCGATATTGTTCTTTCGGTAGACAAAATCAAAGAACAGGCTTATAATTATGGACATGATGAGAAGAGAGAGCTGGCTTTTTTGACGGCGCACAGTATGCTTCATCTGTTTGGTTACGACCATATGAGCGAGGCGGAGGCGGAAGTCATGGAAAAAAAGCAGAGTGCCATCTTAAATAATTTAAACATAAGGAGATAATGGTTATGAAACGTAGATGTTATGCATTTTTGGCGGCAGCGTTGATGGCGGCGTCCCTTTTTAGCGGCTGCGGCAACGACAAGGGTTCTCCCGTCGGGGGAACGGAGGCGCCTGCCGAGACGACGTCGGCGCCGCAGGCGACGGAGCCGGTAACGGAAGCGCCGACACAGCCGGTTTCCCATGACGGACAGGCAAGAAGTTTCCTTACCGGCGAGTGGGTGGACGAGCAGATCGCGAAAAGAACGCCGCTCGCGATCATGATCAACAATATTGAGGACGCCGATCCGCAGTCGGGCATTGACCGCGCGGAGGTCATGTACGAGGCTTACGTTGAGTCGGATATCACGCGTCTGATGATGATCTTACAGGATTATGACGATATGGACAAGATCGGTCCGGTAAGAAGCTGCCGTGAGTTTTATGTATATTTCGCGAAGGAATTTCAGGCGATCTATATCCATTTCGGACATTCGCCCCTCGCGGAAAACGTTCTTGCCAATCCCAATGTACAGGCTTTGGAGGGTTTGAACGGCTGGTGCGATTTCTACCGGACGACGGATCGTGTAGCGCCGCATAATGCCTATACGACCACCAAGGGTATTCTGGGAAGCATTAACTCGAAGGGCTGGTCTTTGGAGCTTGCCGACGGCGCGGAAGGTCCTCTGACATTTAACGAGGACGACGCGAACGAGATCGTTTTTGAGAACGGCGTCGCGTGTACCACGTTCAAGCCGGGATTTAAGCGCAACAAGCCGGAATTTATTTATAATGCCGAGGACGGTCTTTATTACAGAAACCAGTACGGAAGAGCGCACTGCGACATGGAGAGCGGAACGCAGCTCGCGTTTAAGAATATCCTCGTGAAGTTCGTTACCGGAACCAAATATGAAAACGGTACGCCGATCCTTGATTTGGACGGAAAAGGTCCGGGATATTACATCACGAACGGCAAGCTGATCCCGATCACATGGAAGAAGGACGCGCAGTTCGGACCGACGAAATATTATTATGAAAACGGCGATGAAGTGATCTTTAATCAGGGTAAAACGTTTATCAATATCATTACCGTGGACGACGCCGGGGACATAAAGTACGAATAAGCGGCGCGGATCTTGAATAGTTCGTATTATTTTGCAGATAATATACATGAAAGGATTGTGAAAACATGAAAAAATTGTATATTATCTGCTTTCTTTTTCTCTGCGCGGGCGCGGCGTATTATTTCAGCTACCTTTATTCCAAGGAAAATCTGGCGCAGGACAACGAGGCGCGGCAGGCGGAAACGGAGAGCCAAATATCCGTGGAACCGATGACGAACGTATCTTACAACGATATACGGATCAATAATCTTACGGTGATCCATTTGCAGGTGTATGATCTGAATAACCAGACGTTTACCGAGGAAAAGATCAATACGCCGGTGGCGTTTCTGGAGATGAACCGCAACGATCTTATCGAGTATCTGAATGATTATATGAAAAATCCGGACAAGGAAGACGTAAAAAGGGGACTGGTCGCCTATGAGCTGGTGGAGTTTTCCAGGGAACAGGTGGTTATCCGCAAAACGTTTGAGCTGGGCGAGGAGGATAACGGATATTACGCCGTTCTGGAAAACGGTTATGTGACGATCTATTGCGGCGATAAGTCGTCCGTTTACGACTATACGGATATCGCGGCG
>JAMPBI010000123.1 GCA_023666775.1 Alistipes sp.
CCTGCCGCCGGTTCCCGGATCCGTCTGCTGGTTCCCGCCGATTTTCTGAAATCCCGGTTTTGTTTCCTTATTCTCCTCTTTAAAGAGAAATCCCTTTGTTTCCCTCAACGACTTCACCTGTTCTTCCAGACCCGTGATCTTGCCGTCATCGGATAAAATGAGTTTGCCGCGGTCTATCAAGCCCGCTACAAGGTCGCTGTCCTGCGCAATGCCGTTGACCGCCAGCTTGATCGCGTTTGTCATTCGGGTTTCTTTCAGTTTCTCGTTAAATTCCGCCTCCTTTTCTTTTGCCTCGGTCTGCAATCTTTCAATCTGCGCCTTCAGCTCCTCACTGTTCCCGGCTGTCTTTTTCAGATCCTCCAGAGTCGTTTTGCTCTCTTCGACTGCCGTCTTCAGCGTCTTGTTTTCCTCCGTCAGTTCGTCATAGCGGTGTTTCGGAACATATCCTTCCAGTTCCTTTGCCGATTCTGCTGCCGCCTTCTTTGCCTGCTCCTCCGGAATGCCAAGCTGCTTGAACTGTTCTTCTGTCATAGCTTCACTCTCCTTTACAATTTTTTAGTTTATCCTCGTTTCGGAGCATAAGGATAGAGAAATTGCGAAGCAATTTCCTACCAAATAAAAAATGGCACACATAAGGCACCATTGATTATCGTGTTATTCAATTTTGTTGTGCCAGCGCAACAACGCAGGGCATAAAAATACCACCTTCCGCATTGGGTTTAGGTGGTATTAGCGTGTATTCTGCTTCCATAATGGCTCATAAGTTCCATTTTTCCAGTCCTCTATGTGAAGATTAAAATAATCTCTTTCCCTCTCATACTCCTCCATTGTAATTCCTTGATAATAAAAAGGCGCTTCCTTCATTCCTTCACTGCACCATTTACTTTCTTCCATCATATTCAACCAGCCCTCCTGCTTTCGTGTAATCCCTTAATAATCCGTTTACGATTATCTCTTCCCTTTTAATCGCTCTTTCATATGGCATAATTATACCATCTCTTATCTTCCGGTTCAATTCCTTTAATTCGTTTTCATACAGCTCATCAAACAAAACATTTATCATAGTTTTCCCATGCTTTTTCTCTGCTACATAGATAACCGCATCATTTCTTACGGCTACCATTACCTGAATATTGGAGGTTGATAATAGTGTTCTCATGTCTGTCTCCGAAAAATATCCATCCGTATTATGATTATGAACAAATGCTATTTTTCGTCCGCTATTCTTTTTAATCCACGACCAAAATTCTTTTCCTCCTACGGAACTAACATCTTTGTTGGTTTCATAATAAATATTCTCTCCTGTTGCTAAGTCAATTAACTGTAAATGCTCATAACCATCTTTGCTGCCAAGCGACGCCACATTCCGAGCAGCACTATTCAGCGCACTTTTTATCTTCTGCTCATATCCTTCTACAGGAACCATATAATCATACTTTTCATTATACTTTACCTTTTTACCAGTATTTCTTTCTGTTTCCCTTGCAGAGCGTTCCTCCCAGCTTTTTGCCCTTGCCTCATACATCTCACGGTTCTGAGGATCAAGCGAGTATTTGGCAAGCCGTCCGTATTTCTCCCTCTGTCTTTCCGCATATTTCAATTCCTGTTCTTTTTTATAATCCTCTTCGATCTGCTTTATATCCTCTTTGGTATATGGCTCCGCCTCCGTAATGCCCTCATAGTATGTCGTGTGGGTATCCCGGCAGTGAGGGTGATATAACCCGGCTTTCATCGCGCGGCTCACCAACATATGTTTACCGTCGGCTTCCCCTCCGCTCCATACATCATCAATCAATATCTTCCCAACAAATGGAACACACTTCGGACAGGCGTTTCCCCTCCTGTTCACTATGACAAGGGAAAGCCCCCATGCCTTACGCATTTCACCTTCTCCCGTCAGAAACGCCCTCTTATTGGCTGTCTGTATTGCCATTCTTGCGTATTCGCTAACGGAATGTCTGCTGCCATTCTTATACTCAATACAATTTATGCCGGCACTGAGAAAACTCTTCGTCGCCATGTCTACTGCCTGCTCATAGGTACCCGCTCCCGTATTGGCATACACCTGCGCGTTGAATATCACTTTTCTGTACTGGTCGTCCGCCATACGCAGCATTGCATGTTCTGCCTTTGTCAGGTCATTTGTCGTTGCCTTGATCAGTGCGTCCAGTTTTGGCGTATTCAGTCTGAAGAATGCACCTTCCGTCTCTTTAGAAACCCGTTTTGCCTTTAACCCTTTGAGAATAGCTTCCAATATTCTCTGCTCCTGCTCTGTCTCTCCCGCTTCCCTTGCCGCCGATATCATCACCTTTATGGAGGAATTGATATTGCTGAACGAACTTTGGAACTTCTTCTTGTTTTCTTTCTTATACTTCTCCAGGGATTTCAGCATTTCCACCTGCCACATAGACCAGTTATATCCCATTTTCTCTTCCTCTGCCCTATGCCCTTTCAGGTTCCTTATCATGGACGCCATCAGTTCCTCTTCGATTGCCTTAAAAGCCTTTTCTATGTCATATTCATCATTGATATCCATATTGTTTCACCTACATTTTTTCTTCAATAAAGGTTTCCTCATTCTGCATATTAACCGCCGGTTCTTCCATCGGTATGATCCCCTGTTCCTCTTTTATGCGGATAACTTCTTCTGCCTTTTCTTCCTCACTCATGCTGTCGCCATACATTTCCTCCACGGATTTCTCAATACTCATGGTTCCGGCGCTGCGTGCCTTTGCTACCGTCTCTATGGTGCTGTCAAAATCCGGTGACGCATATTCTCCGAAGTTCAATACCGGCTCGCACTGTTCATATATCTTTCCCGCTGCCTGTCCATATGTCGCAAGCGTTACTTTTATCACTTCCGGCACCGCTTCGTTTAACGCGCTGATGATTTTCCCCCGGACATGGAGGGTTATCTTTTCCTTCTCACGCTGTGATTCTGCATTATCCGTCTTTTTCAGGTCAATTCCCAGAGTGGACGGTGACATAATGCCCTGCAAGACCATATCCAGAAAATTTGTATAACTTGACAGATAAGCCTCATAAGCTATGGAAGGCTGCGAAATATCAATCTTCTGGTTCGCGTTTTCCTTCATGCTCCCCTCTATTGCCATGAAATCATTATCAAACGGATTGGCAGGCAGAAGCTCTCCTGTCTCAGCGTTCCTTGGTATAAGTTCCTGCGGAATGTATCGCTTGATCCTTCCCAGCCTTACTGCATCAAGCCACTGGCTGATCACTTCATCTAATGCGTCAAGAACGTCCGATTTCGTATCAAAGAGCGCTTTTCCTCTGCCTTTCCATTTATTGCTCTTAAATATCCTGAAGGGAACGCCCATGATATAATCGCCTTTGAAGGACATATCCTGAAGTTCTTTCGTCTCTTCAAGCATTTCCATCTTACATTCCCTTCCCTGGTCGTCATAGAGTTTATACTTCACATAACCGATCCCATAGCATTCCTCCAGCCGGTAGCTTTTTCCATTCTTACTGTAGTCCGTATAGAATTTAATCTTGTTCAGTCTTCCATAGAGGTAATCGAACGCTACGTTCTCCATCTCATAAAACGATATGACCGGATACTCCATTAACGGATCCGTCGATATCTTAAAGGCGCCGTCTCCCACCGCTAATGCCTGCTGTATTGCTTCCTCCATTATCTCCGTGAAGCGGTTATACTCTTCAATAGCAGTCCATAGTTTTTCCATGCTGATATCCTTATCCGGAAAGCTCACACCGTTAAAATCCGACATGACAATATCCTTATAGCGGTCTATCACCATGCTGACCACACCCGAATGGATCTTGCGGATCTTGCCGTTCGGAGTTGCCGCCCAGAACCGCGTCCGGTCACAATCCCAGAATGCCGTGTTCTTAAAGAACTGTTCCAGTTCCGCCGGCTCTCCCTGATACCATACCTTATTTTTCTGTATGTTCTGCTGAAAGGTATACGCCTGGCGTATCGTAATGCTCCTCTCCGTTGCCGGCGTAATCTTTAACAGCTTGATAATCAAATTCTGTATCCAGTTCATTTTCTGCCTCCGTTCTGCATGTTATGTATCTTGTTCCGATATGGTATCCATGCGTACTGCGTTGAATTTACCATATGGTCGTTCGCGTCTTCCGGCTCCTCATCTTTGTCCTCTTTCCATGAGTAGTTATCCAGTTCCCGGATATAATTCGTACAGGTGTCAGCCACATAATATCCCGGTTCCCTTCCCTTTTCATCATCAAATGCCATCCAGCTGATCTGGAGCATGATACGGTCAATGATCTCCACCTGCTTATACGCGTCATTGAAAATATACAGGCATTCCGGGTGTTGTCTCTTATATTTGCGCAGTTCTTCAATGGTTGCCTGGTCTGCCGAATCGATAAAGACATTCCTTGCCATTCCCCATGTCTTACGGTTCCGTTCCAGAAACGCGTAATAATTAACCACCGTATCGGAAGGCGCTATCGGTCTGGCAAGTTCCGCATTGTTATATACACGCTCGTCCAATATGATACATCTGCCTTTATTGGTTATGCCTGCAAAGCTCATGGCGATCGTATCCGGTGATTTGCTGGAATAAGCCGTATCCAGTCCGCTGGTAAAGATCTCAAACCATTCCGGCTGTTCTTTATCCTCTCTCTTCCTCACATACTTCCTTGCCTCGTCCAAAGTTATGACATGACGCTTCCGGCTGAAATTACAAAAGACAAGACCCGTTGCCTTGCCTCTTAATCCCTGTATCTTATTCTTATACATTTTTGTGCCCTTCGGCACCGCTTCCATCTTTTCCTGTATATCTTCCGGCGTTAGCGCCGCATTATCATAAAACGTGAAATACCAGTGTATCCACCCCTTTACCGGTTCTTCCCGCAGCTCTGCCAGCAGTTCTTCCGGGTAATCGCCGGCATACCTTTTTAACGGTCTGCTCCTGTTGATAAACTCCTTATAGACTTCCTTGTCCGGAGCGTCCGGGTTTGACGTGGTCATCATATAGCGACATCTATGGGTTATTTCCCGTAAAAACTCCATATCCGCCGTATTCACCTCATCAATATATACGCACCCGGATTGTGAGCCAAGCACCTTCTTCCAACGGGATTTATTATCAAATCCGCACACATAGATTATCTTTGTTCCGCCGGGCGTATCATATTCTATATGAGGAAGCCCTATCTTTCCCTTACCCTTGTTATAATACTCCGCCACTTCGTCAAACTGCTCCAGCAGTCCCAGTTCACCGTTGATCACATTCTTTTCTACCGTTCCAAGATCGGATCCGGCAATAACATGGTACTTTTTATCGGACTTGGCAACCATCATCATAAATTTAAATATTCCCACCGTAGTCTTACCTGCTGCCGTCGTTCCCTCCAGATAGTCCCTTTTCGTCTCCGTCAGCAGAAAATCCTTAAACTTCGGTGAAAGTATCAGATTATTCATACACATCACCATCTTCCATCGGCTTTATCTGACTTAATATGTCAGCAATATTACCGATACCCTGTTTTCTTCTTTCCGCCTCTTCACCACTGTCCTTATCCATGCGGGATTTTATCATCTCCACTTCGGCTTTCTGGCGCTCCGTCATCAGTTCCATATGTTCTGCCAGCCATTGAAGTGCCTTCATCTTGTCCAGGAGTTCCACGGAATCAACCTTTCCAAAGGACACCTTCTTGATCAGCCTGCCGTCCACAAGCGGGTTGCTGAGATTGATCACATTATGGGATACGTCGATGTAGTCGGTGATATCGGCGTACAGGATATCAATATACATCTGAACGATATCATCTTCGTCAAGCAGCTCCCTGTTTATACGGTTCTGTTTCAGTCTTTTTATCTCTTCATTTACCTTAACATTTCTTAACAGCCTTGCACCACTTGCTGCTGCCGTTTCATAGCTGACATTATACGCTTTCTGATACGCTTTTGTCGCATTAAAGCAGCGCACATACAAAGTACAGAAAAGCCTCTGCTTATCGGTCAATCCATTTTCATCGTCCTCTTGGAAAAACGCCTCTGTCCCACATTCTTCTTGTACTGTTTTTGAGGCAGGATTTTGGGTGCACCCCTTTTCCGTTTTGGGTGCACCCTTTTTTCGATTCCAGTTATGCCGCTTTTTCCAACTTTTAACCGTTTCTATGCTGACACCGTACTTTTCTGCTATTTCCCTATATTTCATGCCAGCCATATAGTCTTTTTCCGCCTGTTCCTGTCTTTGCACTTCACCACCTTCCGATCTTGCCTGCTGCCAATTTAAGGCGTAAAAAAGGAACCGCTGACTGCTGCCATTGGTTCCTTGTTTGCTTTGTTCCTTTTTCGGATAATACTATTATATCACAAAGTCACCGAACATTCCGAACAACTTTTATTCTTTTGAAAAAATTTTTATTTTATTCCTGTCTGTTTGCTTACTCGCCTATTGAAAAACCTGTTATGCAGCATTCTCACACTATCCGGTGTATTGGAACCGCCTATCTCCTGCGCCACTATCTCCCATGGTAGATTGGATATATCCCGGTAGAATATGATCTGCCTCATCAGGCTGTCATCAATGGTGCTGATAAATGCCAGAACCTTGTTTTTCTGTATCTGTCTCCGATACTCTGCGTCCGCGATCAGGTCGTGGTATTTCTTCTGTTCCATTGCCAGTTCTGCCGTCATGTCTCCATTCCCGGATCCTTTCGGCTGACCATCGGTGTCCTGTCCTTTTAGGTATGTTATCTTCTCCAGCTCTCTCTGGTACATGCTGATTTCTTTATTTATCCA
>JAMPBI010000124.1 GCA_023666775.1 Alistipes sp.
GCCGCGATATAATCCTCCAGCGCCGCAAGCTCCGTTCCCGAAACGTTTTCGACGGTAAGAAGCTCCATGCCGCCAAATCCGCACGCCTTCATATCCTCTATTGCCGCGACGATCACTTCCGAAAAACAGCCCAGCCCCGCCTCAAAAGGATTTCCCGGAAACGCCTCGTGGGGATTGGCGCCGTAAGTGACGCCGTTGCGTATATAAAAATTCTCCTTCGGCAGAAAAACATTGATAAACTCCTCCGGCGTGACCGCCACGCCCTTGTAGCGGAGCGCGGCAACCGCCGTCACCGCCTCGCAGCCCGTCGGGATCCCCTCCTGCGACACGCCTTCCACCGCGATCTTATACTCCGTTACCCCCCCATTTTCGATTTTTCCCTTCTCCGACGTCGTTTTCCTCTCGCCGTCCCTTCCTGCTTCCGGCGGTAAAAAAGCGCCGAGAACGCTCTTTGCCGTAAACGTGACCATCAGCGTCATAAACAAAAACAGCGCCATTCCCATGATCTTTCTGAGTAAACGTCTCCTTCTTCTCCTTTTACCGCTCCTTCTCATAAAAATACCTCCCGTTACGATTGATGATCCCATCATAACGGAAGGTTGTATCATTCTATGCTGTTTTCTGTATCATTTCTGTATCATTCCTGTATTATTTCCGGATATCTCGGATTAAAATACAAAAACTCCGCCCTCTCAGCCGCCGCCGCGAGCGCCCGAAAAACTTTTCCCTCCATCGCGTCGGCAGTCAGCGGCGTCACAAAAAAATAATTCCCGCCAAACTCCATTTCCGTCTTTTCCCAAGGGCGGCTGCCGCCGCAATACCCATTCAGCCGTTCCAAGATATCCGTTTCCTTATCCAGACACCGGTCAAACTCCGCCCACATCATATCGGCGCCGTATAAATTAACTCCCAGTATCTCATAGGTATCCCGGTTAAAAAGGATTTCCAGATTGTTCAGATAGACGCCGTTGTTCCAATAATCATGAAAAACCAATATTCCCAGCCTTACCGAGTAGATCTCCTCATTTTCCACATAGATGAGACTGCACGCGGCGCTTCGGTAATATCCTTGTCCGATGTCGGAAAAATCGGTCAGCATATCCACCATACCTTTCATATTTTCTTCAAAAAACATCATCAAAAACTCCCGGAGGGAACCGGCGATAAGCCTGCTGCCAAGTTCCGTATCCAGCGTAAAAGGCTCCTCCTCGATGATCAGAACGTCTTCTTTTTCAAAAACGTCAAGGGTCTGTTTCATGGTCATGGATTTCACGCCGTTGTCGATATCGTACCCGCCGATACTAAGTACGCCGCCCAGCCGCTTATCGGAATACTCGAAATACCGTTTCGGCAGCTTTAAAAGACCGAAAGACAGAAAAAGCAGCGCCAGAACGATCCCCACCGTCATCAAAATCTCACAGCATTTCTTCTTCATAGGCTACTCCTTTTTTGCGCTTACTTCCCGACGGGCTTAATTTCATGGAAAATGTTACCGTCGTTCCGATCCCTTCCTCGCTCTCAATCGTCAGCTTCCCCCCGTGGATATCCGCGATCTTCCTGCACAGCGCCAGCCCCAGACCCGCGCCTCCCTGCTTCCTCGCCCTCGATTTATCCACCATATAAAAAGCCTCCGTCACCTTCTTCAACTGGTCGCGTGGGATTCCCCTGCCGAAATCCCGCACGGAAAAAACATACTCTTGCTTGAGGCATTTTCCCGTGATCCATACCTCCGCGCCCTTCTCGGAAGCCTTGCAGGCATTATCGCACAGATTTAAGAGCAGCGTTGACAACAGCGAATTTTCCGCCATGACCGCGCCCTCCTCCAAATTCATGTCAAAAGACACGCCGTACTTTTCCCCGAGAAAATACAGATTTTCCCCGAGTCTTTTCCCGAACTCCTCCACTTTAACCGTTTCCATGGTAAATTCCACGTTCCCCAGAACAAGCAGTTCCAAAAGATTTAAGGACAACTGCTCGAGACGTTTCGCCTCCCGGTAAATGTAACTGGCGTACTCCCGCCTCTGCTCCGCCGTCAGATCGTATGTCCGTATCAGATCCGCGTAACCGATAATGGAAGTCAGCGGCGTTTTCAGCTCGTGGGTGAAATTTCCCATGAACTCTTCCTTCCTCCTGCTCTCGTCCGTCAGTTCCTCAATATACTCCTGCGTATTCTGCGCCAGCTCGTTCAGCGTATCGGCAAGAACGGACGCTTCGTAGGATTTCATCTTGGAATGTTTCATATCGATACGCACGGAATAATCCCCCTTGGAGATCTGCTCCGCCGCCTTCGTCACCTTCACGAGCGGTCTCGTCATATAATACGAAAACGCGTACAGAATAACGGCAAGCAAAACAGACGTGACAATGATAATCCGGTTGTACATCTCGTAATTATCATCACGCCTCTTTAAAATATCGTCGATACTGCTGTAATTAATGATATAGCGGCTGCCGCACCGGCTCGTCGCCTGCACCGCCAGCTTCCCGTCCTTTTCCACAATGCCGGAAACTACCTGCCCGTCCGCCAGATCGTTCAAGTCTTCGATACCGTTTTGCTGCCGCCACTCCTCGAGACTGCCTGTCATGGTCTTCATATCCGTATCGTTCGCCGACATTTTCTGCATAAGCCCCGTCAGGGAATACTCCATATAGGCATTATCGGGTATGGACTCCAGCGTCAGGATATAAATGTAGAGCGTCCTGTTATTCTCCAGCGCCTGCTCCTTCGCCGTATCCAGCTCCCTCTCGTAAGTGGAATTGACCAGCACGAAGCCTCCGATGGTGGTAAAAAACATCACAATGCAGTATGTGAAAATATAAATCTTGAGCGAAATCTTTAAATTTCTTTTCATTCCTCCGGTTCCTCTACAAAACGATACCCCACCTTAAAGACCGTCTGGATATGTTTTTCCATTCCCAGCTTTTTCCTTAGTCGCTGGATATGCAGGTCCACCGTGCGGGTGTCCTCGCAAAACGGGTCCTGCCACACCTTTTCATAAATGATCTCCCGGTACAGCGCCACATTTTTATTCTTCACCAGCAGCAAAAGCAGCTCAAATTCCTTATACGTCAGGTCGATAAGCTCCCCGTCCTTCATACAGGTCCTCTGCGCCGTATCGATGGTAAGCCCCGCCGCCGTGATCACCTCGCTGAACTTGTGAAAACGGCGCAGCACCACCTCAACCCTCGCGATCAGTTCCGTATTGTCAAACGGCTTTACAATATAATCCTCCGCTCCCAGACGAAGTCCCTTCACCTTGTCCTTCACGTCGTTTTTCGCCGTCAGAAAAATCACCGGGATCTGAAACTGCGCGATATACTCCATCAATTCGAAACCGTCAATCTTCGGAAGCATAACGTCCAGCAGGATCAGATCGAATTTCCCCGTTTCGACCATATCCGCCGCCGCTTCGCCGTCGTAAACACATTTGCAAAAATACCCCGCCTTCTCCAGGGTAACTTTGATCAGATTGGCGATCGCCTCCTCATCGTCCACAACAAGTATCCTTATCATCGGTTCACCTCATGATTTGCATTTCATGGTTTTAGTTTACCACAGACTTGTATCATTCTTGTATCTTTTTTAAAAAAAGTCCCGCAAATTTTCATTCGCGGGACCGATCGTTCTGCTAACGCAGACGGTTTATTTCATATTTTGCTTTGGTCTGAAGACAGCTCCTCAGCGAAGAATACCGCAGTTCCAGCGGACCGTCGGGAACCGTAACGTCGATCGACGCCGCCATGGCGTTGATGATCTCGTTTGTCAGCTTTTTCTTGTTGTCGGAGAGGAAACGCACCTTGGCGTCCATCGTCCGAAGGTCGAGAAACTCCATAAGGATCGGACTTGGCTGGTCGGGACCTTCCAGATAAACTTCTTTCTTAACTTCCTTCTTTCTGTGAAAAACCTTGTCCACAAATTCGTCCGTCTCACGCTCCTCGTCTTTTACGGCGGATCTGTCCTCCGTCTTTTTGGGAACGGTTTCCGAAGTTTTGGACATTTTTTTCAGTTCGGCTTTGTCGATCTTCTCAAAACGGAACTTCTGCTTCACCTCGGGATATTTCTCATGGTCCACCTCGCTGACGAACATGGACAGGGGTCTTGCGTAAACGCCGAAATCATCGTAAAGCGCCTGATAAACCACCAGTTTTTCCTTCGTTTCGGAATGGGTCGCAACGGCAAGTACCTGGTAGTATTTGTTCTTAAAATGTCTGTAAAACTCGCCCGGTGCCGGAATTGCATTTGTCATAGCTTCAGCCTCTTTCACATTATGTTTTCCAAAATCAGTAACTCTATTATCGTTTTTTTTCATAAAAAAGTCAACTATCTTATGGAATAATTGTATTTCCAAATTTTATGTGGTACAATGTATATGTCTCAAAATGGAAAAGGTTAGGAGGAACTGTAATGAACGTGTCAGAAACCGAGACTGCATACATAAATAAATACCGGATTTACCACATCATTTATGCCGTTATGATCGCTGCTTTTTTATTTATGCTGATATGGGCGGCAGTGACAAACAGGGGACAATCGCCGACCGAACTGCTTTCCCGGCAAAATACCGCCTTTGACGAGGGCTGGTATCTGGAAGACGGCAGTGAGGCGGACATCAGCCATCTGAACAAGATCTCTTCCATTACGCCTTATGAAGAACAAAGCGTCTATCATATACTGCCGGACGGTTTCGATACGGGGACTTCCCTGTGTTTCCGTGCCAAGAACATTTATTATCAGGTCTATGTGGACGGCGAGCTGCGCTATGAGCCTATACGCCGTGAGAGCAGCGTTTACAATAAATCGTTCGGAACAAGGTGGAATTATGTTCCCCTTTACCCGGACGACGCGGGCAAAACCGTGGAAGTGCGTTTTTATACCGTATATGAGGGCAGCCGGGCGTGTATCGACAATCTCAGCCTGGGATCCGCGGCAGGAGAGATTACGCGGACCTTTACCGAGAAAATGGTCGCTTTTTCCACCTGCCTGCTCATTTTATTCGCGGGCGTGCTGCTGATCATCGCCGATATTCCGGCAAATATGCAGCTTCGCAAAAACCATGAACTGCTTTACCTCGGTCTGTTTGCCATCGTTATCGCCATCTGGTGTCTGTCGGAGACAAATCTTTTACAGTTTTTTACCGACGACAGCCGGCTTTTGCAGTTTATGTCCTGCTGCTCGCTGATCATGATCCCGATCCCGCTCATGCTCTACCTTGACGCGGCTTTCGGCTTTAAACACCCGCAGATCGTTCCGGTTGTCTGCGGTTTGTCCGCGACGGAATTTGTCGTCTGCACCGTCCTGCATTTTACGGGCGTGGCGGATTACCACGAAACGCTGACCCTTACCCATATCATGCTGGCTGTTTCGGCGTATCTTCTGCTGTATTCGATCCTGAAGAACGCGTACCAGTCGGGAAAGAGCAAGATCCGCAACATTTACCGGGCGCTGCGTACCGTCGGGCTTATGAGCCTCTGTTTCGCCGCCATAATCGATATTGTAAGATACTATCAGGGACACAACAGCGACAGCGCCATGTTCGTGCGTATCGGTCTGCTAATCTTCATAATGTGTTACGGAAGTTCCAGCCTGGAACGAATGATCGGTACGTTAAAGCTGGGTGTGCAGGCGGAATTTGTCAGCCGGCTCGCCTATCTGGACGGTCTGACGGGCGTCGGCAACCGGACGGCTTTTCAGGAGCGTCTGGCGGAGCTGGAAAAGGAAAAGAAACAGCATTCCGGTATCGCCATCGTTATGTTTGACGTCAACGACCTAAAACTCGTCAACGACAATCAGGGCCACCAGAAAGGCGACCAGCTTCTGGTATCGAGCGCGGAGATCATAAAGGCAGCGATCGACGCCGCGGAGGGCGCCTGCTACCGGATTGGCGGCGATGAGTTTGCCGGTATCATAAAGGGAAAAGATGTGACGACGCTCTGCGAAAAAGTCCTCGACCGCTTTACCAAGGGAATGGACAACTATAACGCCGTAAAGGGTCAGCCTTTCCACATCAGTATCGCCAGCGGCTACGCGGTCTATGACAGCCTTTCGGAAGACGAAACGCTGATGGACGTATATCAGCAGGCGGACGCGCGTATGTATGAAAATAAAAAACAGATCAAAGCGAAGAAAGTTTCCTAAAAGTCATAAAAACAAACAGCGCATACCGCCAATCTTTCAAGACGGTATGCGCTTTCTTTATTTATTTTACTTAATAGGAGATTACTTCGCAATTTCTCTATTTTATTCCCCGAATACTTTGCGGTAATCGTCCTTAAATTTCTCAATTCCGATATCGGTCAGGGGGTGATGTACCATCTGCTCGATCACCTTGTAAGGGACCGTCGCGATGTCCGCGCCGGCAAGCGCGCAGTCCGTCACATGGATCGGATTTCTCACGCTGGCGCAGATGATCTCCGTGTCAAGATCATAGTTTTCAAAGATTGTGACAATATCCTCGATCAGGGAAACGCCCGGCTGAGAAATGTCGTCCAGCCTGCCCAGAAACGGCGAAACGTATGCCGCGCCCGCTCTTGCGGCAAGCAGCGCCTGGTTCGCGGAAAAGATCAGTGTTACATTCACTTTGATCCCCTCTTCTGCCAGAACCTTTGTCGCTTTCAGTCCTTCCACGGTCATCGGGATTTTGACGACCATATTCGGGTG
>JAMPBI010000125.1 GCA_023666775.1 Alistipes sp.
CTTAAAGAAAGGCGGCTGCGGCGAATGCCAGACGTCCTGCCAGTCGGCCTGCAAGACATCCTGCACTGTTGGTAACCAGAGCTGCGAGAACAAGAACAACTAAGCAGTTTCTATCCCAATGTGATGTTTAAGAGAGTGCTGCTGTATTTCGCGGTACTCTCTTAATTATTGAAAGGAGATACGGTGTGATTCATCAGTATAAAAATAACGGATACAACATTGTACTGGACGTGAACAGCGGTCTTGTACATGTCGTTGACGACGTTGTCTACGACGTGCTGCCGTTATTTGAGGAGAAAAATTTTGACGAGATCATAGATACTCTCGAAGATAAATACAGCGAGAATGAGATAAAAGAAGCCTGCGGCGAGATCGCGCAGTTAAAGGAGCAGGGAGTTCTGTTTACGGAAGATATCTACGAAGAACATATCGACCGCTTCAAGGAACGGGAAACCGTGGTCAAAGCCTTGTGCCTGCACATCGCCCATGACTGCAACCTTGCCTGCCGGTATTGTTTCGCGGGAGAGGGCGAATATCACGGAAGACGCGAGTTAATGAGCTTGGAAGTGGGAAAGAAAGCGCTGGACTTCCTTGTAAAAAATTCGGGCGGCAGAAAAAATCTGGAGGTGGATTTCTTCGGCGGCGAACCTCTCATGAATTTTCAGGTGGTAAAAGACTTAGTGGTATACGGGCGTTCGCTGGAGGAGGCGAATAACAAGAAGTTCCGTTTTACCCTCACGACGAACGGTATGCTGCTAAACGATGAAATAATGGAATTTGCCAACAGGGAAATGGCAAACGTGGTCCTTTCCGTGGACGGAAGGAAAGAAATCCACGATCACATGAGGCCTGTCCGGGGAAGCGGCGGAAGTATCGGAAGTTACGACCTTATCATGTCGAAGTTTAAGAAACTGGCGGACAGCCGTAATCAGACGAATTACTATGTGAGAGGAACCTTTACCCATAATAATCTGGATTTTTCCAAGGACGTGCTTCATCTGGCGGACGAAGGATTTGAACAGATCTCCGTGGAACCTGTTGTCGCGAAGCCAACGGACGATTACGCGATCCAGGAGGAGGACCTGCCGCAGATCTTTGAGGAGTACGACCGGCTTGCCGCGGAACTGGTAAAGCGCAAAAAAGCGGGAAACGGATTTAATTTCTTCCATTTTATGATCGACTTAAACGGCGGTCCGTGCGTGTACAAGAGACTGTCCGGCTGCGGTTTCGGCTGCGAATATCTCGCGGTGACGCCGTGGGGCGACCTGTATCCCTGCCATCAGTTCGTGGGCGAAGAGAAATTTCTTATGGGAAATGTGGACGAGGGTATCACGAAACCGGAAATCAGCGGGGAATTTCGCGATTGTAACGTATATTCCAAAGAGAAATGTAAGAATTGTTTCGCAAAGTTTTTCTGTAGCGGCGGCTGCGCCGCAAATTCATATAACTTCCACGGTCATATCAACGATACATATGACGTCGGTTGTGAAATGCAGAGAAAAAGAGTCGAGTGCGCCATTATGATCAAGGCGGCACTGGCTGAATAAGTTTAAGGAGAAAAGAAGATGAAGAAAAATAAGAAGATAATCTATTTGCTGATTCTTATTGCCGCTCTCGCGGGACTTGGCTATATCTGCGTATACGGTATCGGCGAAAATAAGTCCGGCAGCGCGTCCGACATTAAGCTGGGTCTTGACCTTGCGGGCGGCGTCAGCATTACTTACGAGACGGTAGACAGCAATCCGTCCCAGCAGGATATGGACGATACGGTGTACCGTTTGCAGAAGAGGGTGGAAAGCTACAGCACCGAAGCAGACGTATATCAGGAAGGCAGCAACCGTATCAATGTGGAAATACCGGACGTGACGGACGCCAACGCGATCCTTGAGGAACTGGGACAGCCGGGTACCCTGTATTTTATGGACACGGAAGGAACGGTCATCATTACGGGAAATGATATTGAATCCGCCGAGGCGCAGGCTTACCGTGACAACACCAACACGGTTCAGTATGTTGTGGCGTTTGAATTGAAGGATTCGGGAAAACAGTCTTTCGGTGACGCGACAACGAGACTTGTCGCGGGCGAAGAAGAGAAACGATATATTTACGTTATTTATAATAACGAAATCATCAGCGCTCCGTTCGTACAAACGGCGATCACCGACGGACACGTTCAGATTAACAATCTGGAATCGCTGGAATACGCGGAACGTCTTGCGTCAACGATCCGTATCGGTTCTATTCCGCTGGAACTTTCCGAACTGCGTTCCAATGTGGTAGGCGCGAAACTCGGACAGGACGCTATTAAGACAAGCCTGATGGCAGGCGCGATCGGACTGGTATTGTTATTTATCTTTATGATCGCGGTGTACCGCATTCCGGGTCTTGCGGCAAGTATTGCCCTTGCCCTCTATGTAATGCTTATGATCTTCATCATCAGCGTATATGACATCACTCTGACGCTGCCGGGCATTGCGGGTATCATTCTTTCCATCGGTATGGCTGTGGACGCAAATGTTATTATCTTTGCCCGTATCCGCGAGGAGCTTGCAAAAGGTAAATCCGTAAAATCTTCCATCAAGGACGGATTTTCCAAGGCGTTATCGGCAATCGTTGACGGAAATATCACCACGCTGATCGCGGCGGCAGTTCTGGCGTTAAAGGGCTCCGGAACCGTAAAAGGTTTTGCGACCACGCTGGCGCTTGGTATCGTTATTTCCATGGTAACGGCGTTATTTGTGACAAAATCGGTTCTGAATTTATTATATGAGTTTGGCTGCGACAAAGTCGGCATGTACGGCGTTGCGAAAGAAAAGCCGGCAAAAGACTTTGTGGGAATTAAAAAATACTGCTTTACCGTTTCCGCGGTGGTGATCATTGCGGGACTTGCGCCGATGGGCGTTAATTCGGGAAACGGCAAGGGTGCGTTTAACTACAGTCTGGAATTTGTAGGCGGTACGACGACAACCGTTACCTTTAACGAGGCGCATAGCCAGGAGGACGTTGAGGCGAATATCATTCCTGTCATCATCGAGGCGACGGGCGTTTCCGAGATCCAGCAGCAGACGGTAAACGACTCCAACGAAGTTATTTTTAAGACTTCCGAGCTTTCCCTTGACCAGAGGGAGGCGTTCGCGAACGCGATGGTAGAAAAATTCGGTGTGGACGCCGCGGCGATTTCCGCCGAAAATATCAGCGCGACCGTAAGCTCCGAGATGAAGAGCGACGCGATCGTTGCCGTTGCCATTGCTACGGTATGTATGCTCGTTTACATCTGGTTCCGGTTCAGCAGCCTGAGTTTTGCCGGCGCGGCGGTTATCGCGCTGCTTCACGACGTGCTGGTCGTTATCGCGTTTTACGCGGCGGCAAGAGTTTCCGTGGGTAACACGTTTATCGCGTGTATGCTTACGATCCTGGGTTACTCCATCAACGCGACCATCGTTATATTTGACCGTATCCGGGAAAATATAAAGGCAGCGCCGAAGGCGGAGCGTAAGGAAATCGTGAATTTAAGTATCACCCAGACCCTTGGAAGAAGTATCAACACCACGCTGACGACCTTTGTCATGCTGCTGGTACTGTTTATCTTAGGCGTGACGTCGATCCGTGAGTTTGCGTTACCGCTCATGGTCGGCGTGATCTGCGGCGGTTATTCTTCGGTATGCATTGCCGGAGCGGTCTGGTATGTGTTATCGGGACTGAAAAAGGAAAAGTAATATAAGAATGTGAAAGAAACCCCGCGCCGGAAGGAAAAACGGCGCGGGGTTTCTTTACAAACGGATAATATTAAATTCTAAAATAAAATGGATTTTTACTTGATATAGAACAATATTTGTGATAAACTTATACAAGAACATATGTTTTGCCTGAAAAGGTTCATGTTTAGAAACAAAAGTTGCGAAAAGGGAAGACGGCATGTAGGCTAATATAGGAACAAATAATCTGTTCGCGTTTTAAGTGTAAGGAGAATACAATGGATAGATTTAGGATTATTGATAGAATTGGTGATAAATATCGTGTCGGTAATACGGAAAATGGCGAATTTAATTATTTACAGGCTCTAAAATCCGTAGGTAAAGATATAAGGGATTATCAAAAAGCTACAATAGGAACACGACATCAGTATCTTGATATTCGATTTGAAAATGAGCGCTTAGTAGTTTTAGTTGAATGTAAAAATAAATTTAATAAATGGGATAGAAAAAAGATTCAGGGACAATTGCAGGATTATGTTCGTTTTGAAAAAGCATTTTCAGATAAAAGAATTGTTGCAATTCTTGCAGAGACAGAAGGCGATGATCTTTGGGTATGGTATGGACAATCTGTAATTATTGATGATGAACATCGGATAAAAGATGAAAAAAGTCTTCGTACATTTGAAGAATATGAAGAAATTTGTTTTGGTAAAATCAATGATAAGATTAAAGTGGTCGATTCGATAAAAATTCTTAATGAAAAGCTTCATTCTGACGGTATAGATGAAAAACTCCGCAGTCAGTTTGTAGGTACTTGTCTCCTTGCTTTAAAGAATGGTCTTGTATATAAAGACATAAAAGAAACGATTGACCCCAAGACAGGAAAAAAACTGGCTCCGGAAAAGGTGTTGTTAAAAAATATTAAAGATATTTTGGAAGGACTTTTGACAAAGAGTGGTAGTTCAAATAAAGCTGATAAATTGGCAATTTTAAATAACAAGGTTCTTGGAGATCAAGATGTAACAAGTCTGACATATACGGAATTAAAAGATATTTTAGAGTTTGTTGATAATAATGTTGTCCCATACATTAATGATAAAAATACGGCAGGGCAGGACTTGCTGAATTTGTTTTTTACAACATTTAATAAATATGTTGGAAAGTCAGATAAAAATCAGGCATTTACGCCGGATCATATTTGTGATTTTATGAGTAAAGCTGTTGGGGTGAATAAAAATTCGAGAATACTTGATCCGTGTTGTGGAAGCGGGGCGTTTCTTGTTAGAGCTATGACACAGGTGATGGATGATTGCGACACAGAGGAAGAACGTGATAATGTTAAGAAAAATCAAATTTTTGGAATAGAGTATGAGGAGGGAGCGTTTGGGTTATCTTCTACCAATATGCTGATTCATGGAGATGGAAATTCAAATGTAGTGCAGGACTCTATGTTTAAACGCGCAAAATGGATAGAAGAAAATAATATTAATGTTGTGTTAATGAATCCTCCGTATAATGCCACAAAAAAATGTTGTAATCCTGATTATACTGAAAAATGGGACGCAAAGAAAAAAGAGGATCCATCCAAGGGATTGCATTTTGTGGAATGGGTGGCTGATCATGTTCCGCCTATTTGCAAGATGGCAGTTCTGCTTCCAATGCAGGCGGCTATTGGACATAGTGGTGATATAAAAGAATTTAAGAAGAAAATGCTGGATAAGTATACGCTGGATGCGGTATTTTCATTACCAACAGAAATGTTTTATCCGGGGGCGGCAGCAGTTGCCTGTTGCATGATATTTGATTTGTCGCAGCGACATGAAAAATCAGATAGGGATACTTTTTTTGGATATTTTAAAGATGATAAGTTTATTAAGCGTAAGGGACTTGGGCGGGTTGAAATGATGGATTCTGCAGGAAATAGTTTATGGGCGTCGACAGAAGAGTTATGGCTGAACTTGTACAAAAATAAACGAGAAGTCCCGGGGTTATCTGTTATGCGCAAGGTTTCCTATAGTGATGAATGGTTGGCGGAAGCATATATGGAAACGGATTATTCTTTATTAACGCAGAATGATTTTCAAAAGGTATTAAACGATTACCTTTCTTATTTAGTAAAGGTAGGTGATGTATATGAAACTTGAGGCAAATAAGTGGAAATCCTTTGAATTTGGATTATTAATAGATGAGATATATAAGGCAAAGGCAAATGCGAAAGTTGATCTTACAACCTCGGTAAGCAAAGTTTCCGGATATATTCCCTTTGTTTCAAGAACCGAGTCCAATAATAGTGTGGATTGTTTTGTCTTGGAAGATGAGATACATGATATTGAGGCGGGAAATGCAATTACCGTGGGAGATACAACTGCAACGGTAGCGTATCAGCAGGAACCATTTGCAACTGGAGATCATATAGTAGTAATTCGTTCAGGCTGGTTAAATCAATATACAGGTTTATTTATTGTTGCTTTGTTACGAAGAGAACGATTTCGATATTCGTATGGCAGGGCATATCTTATCGATTCGATTAAAACCACGCGATTAATGCTTCCGGTAACAAAAGATAGTAAACCGGACTGGAAATGGATGGAGGCTTATATAAAATCGTTACATTATAAACCTGTTTTAACATGCATAAAAAAAGAAAATACATTGCAGCTTGACACTGGTAGCTGGAAAGAATTTTATTTACATCGCATTATGAATGTAGAAATGGGAAATGGAATTGATGCGATACTGACAACAAGTGATAATCCTAAATATAATTACGTTTCCCGCCACGATAATGATAATGGTGTTGCGGCTTATGTGGATGAGATTGAAGGCGAAGTACCTTTTCCTGCGGGCGCAATGTCTTTAGCTTTAGGAGGAAGTCTTGGAGCGTGCTTTATACAAACGTTACCGTTTTATACAGCGCAGAATGTG
>JAMPBI010000126.1 GCA_023666775.1 Alistipes sp.
TATTTTTTAATAGAAATTTACATTACATCTTTTTTCGTGCCTGCAGGTTGTATATTGTCGGCACCACCACCATGGTCAGGAGCGTGGAAAAGATCAGTCCGAACAGCAAAACCGCCGCCATCGGAGCCGTCATCGGATCTTTCGATACCAGAAGCGGTATCAGTCCGATACAGGTTGTGACGCTGGAAAGCATGATCGGACGGAACCGGAGTTTCACCGCCATGGTGCATGCCTCGCGGACCTCCACGCCCTCCCGCCTTTTCTCGTCGATCACCTCGATCAGCAGAATACCGTTATTGACAACAATACCGAAAAGGCTCACCAGTCCTAAGAGCGCCATTACCTGAAGATCCATTTTCAGTATCCACAGACCGAAAAAACACCCGATCAGGCTAAGGGGTATACTGGTCAGCACGTTGACCGGTTTCGCGAAATCCTTAAACTGTAACAACAGTATGATGTAGATGACAAGAATGGCTACAACCGCCGCCTTTCCCAGATCCACGATCAGACTCATCATGTTTTTCATCTCGCCCTGCTCGATCAGCTCGATCCCTTCCGTATCCATATCCGGCATATAGTTTTCCGTCAGTTCCGACTGAATGCTTCCCGATATATAACCCGGAAGAACGTCGGAAAGCACGTTTACATACCGTTTCCCGTTATAATGCTTGATCAGCGGAACCGTCGGCTCGAGCGTCACTTCGCTGATCTGCCCCAGAAGGACCTTTGTCTCGCTGACGCTTCCCACGACGGGCATTTCCATCAGCTCGTCCAGACTGCCGATCTTTGCCCGCACCACGATATCCAGTTCGTTCCCGCCCGTGGTGTAAGTGGACGCTGCAGCCCCCATAAGGCTGGTGTTAAGCTGTTTTATCACATCATATTTCAAAAGACCGTACCCCGACAGGATTTCGCTGTCCAGGTTCACCTTATACTGATACTGGGGAATGATCCGGTCGTTTCTCACATAATCCGTTCCCTCGATCTCCTCTAACGCCTCGCACATCTGCTCCGCCAGCGCGTTGATGGCGTTGGTGTCGTCCCCGCAGAGAGTGTACACGATTTTTGCCTCCGTAGGCATGGAATATTCCAGACATTTTACTTCCACGGTCGCGCCCGCGATATTGTCGTCCATGACCGCCTGAAGCTGCCTTGCCGCCTGTTCCGCGGAACCGATTTCTTTTAACTGCTCCTCGTTTAGCTGTATCATGATCTGTCCCACGTTATCGGCGTCACTGAGCGAGGGAACCGTCAGGAAAAAGCTGGGAAGTCCGCCTCCTGCTGCCGCCGTGAAATTATCCACCATCGGCTCTTCTTTCAAAAGTTCCTCGATTTCCGTCAGGATTCCCTGCGTCGTCTTTAAATTCAGCGTTTCTCCCGAAACGTTCAGATAAATCACCGGTTTTGAGGCATAAGGGAAAAACTGCATGCCAAGCTGCGTAACCAGATACGCCGCCACGCCGAGCGTCGCGAAACAAAAGACCAGCGTCCGCGCCGGATATTTTAATCCCACGTTTAACAGCGAATAAAACATTTTGCGCACAACGCTTTCCCGCTCCGCCTTTTCTTTCGTCTCCGGCTGAAAGAAATAATATGCGAACACCGGTATTCCGCACATTGCCATGAAATAACTGGCGAGAAGCGCCGCTATGACGATCGTCGGTATCGTTCCCGCCACCGCGCCTACCACGCCCGGCACAAAATAAATGATACCGAACGTTACGATGGTTGTCAGCGTGCTGGTAAGTATGGGGATCCACGTCACCTTCACGGCTTTCAGGATCGCCTCGGTTTTCTCCATGCCGTCGTTCAGGTTCTGCTGGATCGCCTCGCTGATCACCACGGCGTTATCCACCAAAATACCGAGGCTTACGATCAGCGCCGCAATGGAGATGAAATGAAATTCGATCTTCAAAAAATACATGGCGATAAACGTGATCAGAATACTCATCGGAAGCGCCGTACTGATCACCAGCGCGTTTCTCATCCGCACGCCCACCATAACCACAATCATGATCAGAATGATACTTTCCAGAAGATTGATGAGGAAATTGTTGATATTCTCCGCAATATCCTCCGGAGCGTACATGACTTCGTGAAAGATCAGTTCGTCCGGCAGCTCGGATTTAAGTTCCTCGATCTTACCGCGGAGGACTTTTCCGATATTGACCGCGTTTTCACCTTCCTCAAATTTGCCGACGATAAGAACGGCTTCCCTGCCGTCCTGTCTGTAGGATTTCTCGTCGGTGTTTTCGATGTACACGTCCGCCACGTCTTTTAATTTGACAAACGCCAGTCCTTCTTCCCCGCCGCCGATCACCGTATTTTCGATATCTTTCAGGCTCTCGAACAGACCGCTGCTCGATACCGTCACCGTTCCCGTGTCATACGCAATGCTGCCGGCAGGTATGGACAGATTTTGCGCCTGCATTAACGACAGGATATTTTCAATGGAAATGCCGTACAATTTCATTTTCTGGATATCCGCTTCCACGACGACCTGCTTGGTCTTCGCGCCGTACAGGGTGACGCTGGAAACATGCTCCGTGGACGCCAGTTCGTCTTTAATGACCTGACCGTAGGATACCAGTTCCTCCGATGAATACACGTCGCTGGACAGACTGATGATAAACTGGTTGTTGGTCACCAGATCCGTTTTGATGGTGCTTTCCATGCACATATCCGGCAGGCTGTCGGACACGTCGGAAACCGCCCGGCGGAGGTCCTCTTCCACCTCTTCCATCTGCACGTCGTCCTCATAGTAAATAACGATCGCGCTGGCGGAATCCATACTCATGCTGGTATAGTAATCCACCCGCTCCAGACCGTCGATCGCCTCCTCAATGCGGTTTGTCACAAAACTCTCCACGTCTTCGGGGGAAGCGCCGGGATAAACGGTGGTCACCAGCGCCACCGCTATGGTGGTATCGGGATTTTCCTGCTTGGGGATAACGTAATAACTGTATATTCCAAAGCAGGCTATGATCACCATGAAAAATATCACGATCTTCCGGTTGTTCAGGAGGATTTTCGTCAGTTTTTCCATAACTCCTCCTATTCTATGGAAACGAGGCTTCCCGTCTTGATCAGTTTCATTCCCTCGCTGATCACCATGCCGCCCGTTTCAATTCCCGTTACCATAACCATATCGTTGCTGATCTCCCGGATCACCACGTTCTGCCTCTTGGCTCTCCCGTTTTCCGCCATATAAACGTAATCCTCGCCGTCGTTTAAGATGACCGATAAAGGAAGCCACACGCCCTTCTGCTCTCCCACCGCTATTTTTACCGTCGCAAGTTCCCCGAGATAAAACTGCGCGTCCTCCGCCGCAATGGAGACTTCCGTCGCATAGGTCCTACTGGTTTCGTCGGGGATAAGCCCCACCTTCTTTACTTCCCCCGCAAATTCCTTTCCATTGACCGTAACCTGCGCGGACTGTCCCACCGAAAGACGGCGGATATCGCTCTGGGACACGCCGAATGTCACTACGTTCTCACGGCTTCCGATGACTACGGCGGGAGCGATCGGCAGGGTCATGCTGCCTTCCGTCGCCGTTACTGTCAGTACATAGCCGTCCTTTGACGCGTAAAGTTTACAGTCCTCCAGTCCCTCCAGCGCCGCCTCATAGTTATTCTGCGCCGAATCATAGGCTGCCTGCGCCGTGTAAAGGGACGCGTCCGCCGCGTCAAAACGCTCTCTCTGCGCCTTTGCTTCCACGGAATTTTCCCCGTCGCTTACTTTGTTGTCATAAGCCTGCTGCGCCGTGTCCACCGCCTCGTTATATGTGGTCAGCGTTGCCCTCGCCGCGTCCAGCTCCGTCTGCTTTGTGCGGCTGTCCACCTGCGCCGTGGAATAAGCCGTGCGCTTTTCGTTATATACCGCCTCTTTGTTATCTTTATCCGAAACGGCGGCGTCCAGCTCCGTCTGTTTCGCGTCGATCTCTTCCTGCGTTACGCCCGGCGTTTCCTTCAAAACGGCAAGCTGTGCCGTAAGGGACGTTACGTCGTTCTGCGCCTGCGTGTAATCCTTTCCCGCCTGCTCGTATTCCGTTTTTGTCAATTCCTGCCGTTCCTCCGCTCCGACGATTTCCGCCGACAGCCCGTCCACCTTCTGCTGCTGGCTGTCCCGCCTTTCTACGGCGCTGTCCAGATTTTTCTTCGCCTCGTCGGGACTGCTCGCCTCCACAAAAGCGTCGTATGCGTTCTGACGCTGATTGATCGTCGTATGCAGATTGGTATTGGCGATCTGGAGGTTGTTTTGCGCATTTTCCACCTGCCTTCTCGCGTCGGTATCGTCCAGTTCCGCCAACAGATCCCCCGCTTTCACTTCGTCCCCTTCGGAAACATAGATCTTCTTAACCGTTCCCACCGTGGAAAAC
Source organism: Alistipes sp. (assembly GCA_023666775.1). Taxonomy (GTDB): domain Bacteria; phylum Bacillota; class Clostridia; order Lachnospirales; family Lachnospiraceae; genus MGBC120314. The sequence goes on from JAMPBI010000126.1 coordinate 4,382, forward strand.
GCCGCCTGCTCCATCTCGCCCGCCTGAATGATCCCCGTATAGTTCATATAAACGTCGTTTCCCGTAGGGCTTACTTCGATAACGGAAACTTTGTATATTTTTTCCGTCTTTACCGCCTCCACCGTTTCCTGACCGCCGCTTTTGGCGGCACGCAAAAATACCGTTACCGCGAGAAAGAGAAGAACCGCCGCGCCGACCAGCACGACCACTGTTTTCTTTACGTTCTTTTTCATAAATCATGCACTCCTCAAAATGTTACTGCTTCTTTTCCCAGATGAAAAGAATATTCGTCAGTAGTCCCATACTGTACCGGCGTATATATTCTTCATATTCCTGCCGGCTCATGTAATACTCCCTGCCCCAGCTTGAAACCTGAAACATTTCCCCCATTTCACCGTCCCGGACAATGCCTGTGATCGTCATATAGTGTTTTCGCGTCTGCGTACTCTTGTAGTATGTTTTATCCCGCTTTTCATACAGGGTTACTCCTCTTTTTCCGAAAATCCACGGAAAGTTGGCTCCCACGGAAAAAATAACCGGTATATCCCGCTCAAGGCTTTTCTTCACCGCGTCGTAAATCCTTCCCGCCGGAACACCCCATGACGCGCGCAAAGCGCTTTTATGCCTTACCGCGTACCGGTTAAAGCCTATGACAAGACCGAAACCGGTAATTCCACGGACCAGATACGATATGTAAAAATATTTCTTATCCAGTCCGCCAAGATACCCGAGATACTGATTCTTATCGCATGGCGCGGCGGCGCAAAGCCGTGCGTTTTCCGGCGTCTCGTTCATTCTTCCTGTTTTGGTCAGATAAAGAAGGACGTCGCCCGCCGCCACAAGACCGCAGCCGTAACCGGACAGCCTCCTGCTGCCAAGCCAGCTCTGATTTCCGCCGAAACCGGTTCTTCTGCCGTCTTCTACCTGTATATAGGGATTTCTCAAATGTATCATAAGTCTTTCACCTGCTCTGCGTGTAAAACAAGGTTACCTCGTCTTCCCCCTGCTGCCTTCAACTTATAATTATACCATGTAATATAGGAGATTGTCACCTGAATTTACGAAACGTGCTTTACCATTCCAATAAAAAAACCCGAATGCCGGACTATCCGCCTGACATTCGGGGTCTGTTTTTTTACTTAATTACATCATTCCGCCCATTCCTGCGCCTGCCGGCATTGCCGGAGTATCTTCCTTGATCGCTGCGACAACGGATTCGGTTGTGAGCAGCGTAGAAGCAACGCTTGTCGCGTTCTGTAACGCGCTTCTTGTAACCTTAGCCGGGTCAAGGATACCTGCCGTTACCATGTCAACGTACTCTTCCTTATATGCGTCAAAACCAACGCCTACTTCGGACTCGCGGACTTTATTTACGATAACGGAACCTTCCATACCCGCGTTTGCCACAATGTGGAACAACGGAGCTTCCAATGCCTTTAAGATAATGTTCGCGCCTGTCTTCTCATCGCCTTCCAGTGTTTCCGCAAGTTTCGCGACCTTCTTGGAAGCGTGGATATATGCGGAACCGCCGCCTGCGATAATACCTTCTTCCACGGCTGCCTTGGTTGCTGCCAGCGCGTCTTCCAGACGAAGTTTCGCTTCTTTCATTTCCGGCTCGGTAGCCGCGCCTACACGGATAACGGCAACACCGCCTGCCAGTTTCGCAAGTCTCTCCTGAAGTTTTTCTTTATCAAAATCAGACGTTGTCTCGGTGATCTGGTTCTTGATCATGGCAATCCTTGACTCGATCTCAGCCTTATCGCCTTCGCCGTCAACAATGATCGTATTTTCCTTCTGAACCTTTACGGACTTCGCGCGTCCAAGCATTTCCAGAGTGGTCTCCTTTAAGTCAAGGCCAAGTTCCTCGGAGATTACTTCGCCGCCTGTAAGAATCGCGATATCCTTTAACATTTCCTTTCTTCTGTCGCCATAACCCGGCGCCTTTACCGCAACCACCTTAAAGGTTCCTCTCAGGCTGTTTACGATCAGCGTTGTCAATGCCTCGCCTTCAACGTCCTCGGCAATGATGAGAAGTTTCTGTCCGGACTGTACGATCTGCTCCAGAAGAGGAAGGATTTCCTGGATATTGGAAATCTTCTTATCGGTGATCAAAATATATGGATTTTCCAGAACGGCTTCCATTTTATCCATATCGGTTGCCATGTATGCGGAAATGTATCCTCTGTCAAACTGCATACCTTCTACAAGATCCAGTTCGGTCTTCATGG
>JAMPBI010000127.1 GCA_023666775.1 Alistipes sp.
TGCGAAAGAACGCGAGGAGGAAGAACGACGGCTTGCGAAAGAACGCGAGGAGGAAGAACGACGGCTCGCGAAGGAACGTGAGGAAGAGGAAAAACGGCGTGCCGAGGAAGAACGAAGACGCGCCGAGGAGGAAGAGCGGCGCGCAAGAGAGCGTGCCATCGAGGAGGCAAGGCGCGCGGAAGAAGAACGCAAGGCCGCCGAGGAGAAGGCAAGACTGGATATGCTCATGGCGAAGAAAGAAGCCGTGCGCCAGTATAATAAGCAGCAGACAAAAAAGAACGTGCGCAAAGGCGTTATCGTGGGCGTAGCCGTTCTTGTGATTCTTGTCGCCGCGTTCGGAGGATACCGGTTCTATCAGTATACGCGTATCAACGACCGGTATGAGAGCGCAAAACAATATATCAACAATTATAATTTTGAGGAGGCGATCAAGGTATACCGCAGTCTGGGCAATTATAAGGATTCCCAGCAGCAGATACTCGAAACGAAGTATCTCTACGCGGAATATCAGACGATCATTACGAAGTTTGACGACGCGATCCGTTTATATACGGAACTTGGCACCTACAAGGACAGCGCCCAGAAAATAAAAGAGACGTATCTTGTATGGGGAAATTATGAGAGAGAGAATAAGAATTTCGCGGACGCTTTCAGTTACTATGAGAAAGCGGGCAGTTTAGTGGATGAGTCGCTTCAGAGCCAGACGACCTATGAATATGGTCTGGATCTCATGGATAAGGGTGATTACAGACAGGCGATCGACACATTTGCTCTTTTGCAGGACAGGGTCGATATTCCGGTGCTGATTTCCGAGTGTTATTACGAGTTGGGAAAGGTGCTGATCGACCAGAGCCGTTATGACGACGCGATCGAGTGTTTCAAAAACTGCTATGATGTGAAAGACGCCAGGGAGCAGAACGCCAGGGCGTACTACCTCAAGGGCGAGAAAATGAGCGCCGCCAACAATACGGAGGAAGCCTATAAATGTTATCTGAACGCGGGCGATTATGAGGACGCAAGGGAGAAGAAGCTGGCGTTATCCTATGATATGGCAATGATCAGCATGCAGGCGGGCAACTATAATCAGGCGCTGTATTATTTTAATGACGCGGCAGACGTCGAGGGCGCGCAGGACGCCGTCAATAAGGCGAAATATGAATATGCCGAAAGCCTTCTGCCACAGAATATCGACGAGCGGATCCTTGATATTTATAAGGAACTTCCTGCCGGTTACGAAAAGAGCGCGGACCGTATCAAAGAGATCGAGAAATATATCAAGTATGTGGGTATCTATACCTGCACGGCAGAGGGCGCTCCGTCCGCCACGATCAACGTCCAGCTATATATGGGCAGCGGCGGAATGCAGCTTCGGGTTGACAAGGAAGAACTCGATATGGACAAGCTGACTTCAAACAGCTACCGCATTTCCGGAAATACGATCCGGTATGAGAATGACGGAAAGACTTATACCTACAGGAAATAGACGATAACAAATGAAAAGCATATTTGAAGGTTCAGATATGCTTTTCTCTGTTTCACAGAATGGAGAAGGGAAAAATTATGGATTTTGAAAGATTTAAAGCCGTTAAGATCATCATGCAGCGCGCGCAGGTAAATAATTGTCCGATTTCCGCGGTGAAAACGACCATATACAAAGATACTGCCGGTGATAAGAATGTCTTTGTAAATGAATTTAAGAATAACGGGGAGTATATGGTCGTTTCGTTTTCCGTGAGGATTTCCTGTTTTGACGAGCAGGTGAAACTGGTGGGAACCATCAAGGACTATAAGTATAACGATATTTTTGCCATGCCGGGAGAGGAGTTCGGTCAGAACAGACTGATTGCCAGTCCGGATAATTCCATTAACAGTTTCGCGGTTACGGTAACGCATATTGAGTTTGAAAACGATTACTATTGGGACGAAAGTACCAAAAGGATCGCCAATCATAAAGAAGAGGAAGCGGCGGCAGCGACAACGGTTGCGGTTGAGATGGCGCCGGAGATACCGGTGGAAGAAGCGCCGGTTCCCGTTGAGGAAGAAACCACCATACCGCAGAGCATGGAAACCGCATCGGTAAGAACGGGCTATCCGTCCGGGGAAATGCCGCGGACCGAACCGTCGGTAACCGGACCAGCGATGGGATATGAGCCGCCGGTAAACGGACCAACGGCAGCCGGACCGACGATGGGATACGGATCAACGACGACGGATCCGGTGAGGACCGGACCGGGAGCTTTGACGGCGGGAGAGAACGTTATGCCGCCGATTGGGAAAACAAAGGAAAAGAAAAAAATGCCCGGCATTGTTAAGACGCTGATCGTGATCGCGGTGGTTGCCGTACTGATCGTCGTATCTTACATTGCCTTCCAGAAATACAACAAGTATTCGGATTACAACCGGGGCGCCGCTTATATGGCGAACGGAGAATATGATTACGCGATCACGGTTTATACCCGTCTGGGCGACTACGAGGATTCGCCGGCGCTTCTTCTTGAGGCGAAGAAGGCATACGCGGCGTCGCTTTATGAGGCGGGCGAATACCAGAGCGCGATTGATATGTATCGGCAGTTAGGCGGTTCGGACGATATGATCCTTACCTGCTATAACGGCTGGGTTCTTTCCATGGAGAAAGCGGGACAGCATGCGGAGGCGTTGCAGCTTGCGGAAAGTACCGGTCTTCCGATTGACGAAACGATCCTCAGCGAGATCAAATACCAGCTTGGAAAGCAGTGTTTTGAAAGCCAGTCGTATGAACAGGCAATCGTTTACTTTACGGAAGTAAAGGATTATGAGGACTCGGCGAAACTTATCAGCGACGTAAGTTATGAGTACGGTAAGCAGATGATGGACGCGGGGAATTACGAAAAGGCGATCGAATTATTTGAAACGGTCAAATCCTACAAAGACGCGCCGGAACTGCTCGTAAAGGTGAAGTACCTTCTGGGAATGCGGTATAAGGAAAGCCATTCCTATGAGCAGGCAATCCAATATTTTACCGAGACCATGGAGTACGAGGACAGCGCGGAACAGATCAAGGAATGTTACTTTATACAGGCGCAGGATTACAGTAGGCAGGGACAGTACGAAAAAGCAATGGAATATTTCAAACTGGCAGATGATTACGAGGGGACGGAGGACGAGTATTACAATGCCCTTTACCTGTATCTGCTGGAGGCGATGAAACTGGAAGTCACCCTGGAGACGGTGGATCTTTTGGGAGAGCTTCCGCGTAATTATGAGGACTCGGCAAACATTATCCGGACGTTAAAGCGGTATGTGGATCATGTGGGCGAATATGAGTGGACAACGTCCAATGATAAGGAAATCAATGAAAAAGGCGGATTTGAAGACCATATTTTCGTGAAACTGACCTACGCGGACGGAGAGGCGCGCATGACGGTAGACGATAATGAGGTTAATCTGAAAAACTTCAAATACGACAGCGGTACGAACAGCAACACCTATACCATGTTAAATACCACGACGATCACGCGGACGTTTAACGGAAAAGTACACACATACAAAAAAATTATCGAAGAATAGTTTGAGAGAATGCATCACATTACTTAAGACAGCGTACTGTGGTGCATATTCTTTTTTTCCACAGGCAATAGTATGGATAGAGGAGAGAATAATGAGTGGATTGAACAGAGTAAAACGGTTCGTTTTATTGATACTTCTGGTATGTCTTTTTTCCGGAGTCGTCCGTATCGTTCATGAGAGGATCCAAATCAGCCGTCAGGACAAGGTGGTTCTGCGTTTTGCGGTGACCTCAAAAACCAGCGTGTACGATGAAGCGGATACGGCGCTGACCAACTTTTTTGAACAGGTTTACCGTTACGCGCAAAGCGCTTCCTATCAGCAGGTTGACGCGTTCATTGTCAACGGGAACGTTACGGGAGACGGTTCCAAAGAAGCGTTTGACAGCGTGGAAAATCTTGCGAAGACATGGCTTTTGGGCGGAACGAGGTTTTATACGACAAGGTCGGACGGAGATTTTCTTGTCGGCGGCGAAGGGGAGCAGACGGCGGCGGATCCGTATATTTTGGAAAAACTGGAAGACCAGGTGGTGAGGATCAACGGATATACCTTTATTTTCCTCACGCCGTACTATAATTATTATGAACCGAAACTGCAATGGCTGGAGCAGACCTTAAAAAGAGTGACGGAGTACAGCGATAAGCCGGTGTTTATCTTCCGGTTTGACGCGCTGCGGGACACTTATTACGGGACGGAAAGCTGGTATGCCCTTGAATCGGAAAATATCATGAATATCATTGAAAAATATCCGACGGCGGTGGATTTTTCCTCCTCAAGCAGCACGTCGTCCAATACGCTGCGGAGTGTTTTCCAGAAAAACGCTTCCTATGTGAATACGGGGGTCGTTTCCAATCTGAGGATGAATATGTCCGAATTTGGGCAGGATACCTTTGACGAGGTGATCAACGAGGGGAACGACGGCGTCAGCCAGTGCAGGATCGTGGAAGTATACGGAAGCGGCAAGGTGGAGATCCTTACCATGGATCTGAATACGGGAAATTTGTATCGGATGCCGGATTCGGAAAATGTTCTGGTGTTTACGCTGTATCCGGGTCAGAAGGACACATACGGCTACACGAAGGAAGCGGTTTCCGCGGACGCGCCGCGTTTTGACGGGGACATGGAGATTTCTTTTGAGAAGAACGACGCCGGTGAAACGATAATGACCTTTGATAACGCGCACGACGAGGATGGAATGTTGTTTTACCGGGTCATCGTGAGCGACAAGGTGGGGAACATCGTCCGGGAAGCCTGCACATACGCGGATTTTTCCCAGTGGGAGATGCCGCGTAGGGAAAAAATCAGCCTCGGGATACTCGAAAACGGAAAGTATCATGTGGAAATTATCCCCTACGATATTTTTGGAACGTCAGGAACGGCGAAAACAGTCGGTTTTTTAAAAGAATAATAAATTAATTTAAAAATTGGTTGTGAAAGCTGACATTTTAGTGTAAAATACTTATACGTATTAGTATGGAGAAGACACAATGACGACTGGAATGAATATTGAAGAAGAAAACCGCCGCAGAAGGCGTATTAACCGAATAAAGAAGATCATTATCTGTCTTGTGATCGTTTGTATCACCGTCCCGACAGCCTTATCGGGAATGTTGATGGTCAAGGTCGTCATGCTCGAAAGGGAGCTGGAAGATTTGCGCGCGAAGACAGCCAAGACGCTGACCGCTACCAACAATCAGACGGCGGATCCCCACGGAACGGATATCATCGTGGGCGACGGGAAGACGGCGGAAGACGCGGATCTGTTTGAGATCGACGATGTAGACAAGGCGGCGCAGGACGCGGATATTATCAGTAATGAGCAGGAAGGCAGGCGCGAGGTTTATCTTACGTTTGACGACGGACCAAGCGATAATACGGACGAAATCCTGGATATATTGAAGCAATATAACGTCAAGGCGACTTTTTTTGTCGTGGCAAAAAACGACGAGGAGTCGATCCGAAGATATAACCGGATCGTGGACGAGGGTCATACCCTTGCCATGCATTCCTATACTCATGTATACAATCAGATTTACGCGGATATGAACAGTTATAAGCAAGATGTTCTGTCGTTACAGGACTTTTTGTATGAGGCGACGGGGATCCGTCCCGTTATTTACCGCTTTCCGGGCGGTTCCAGCAATACGATCATGAATATTGACGTGCATGAGTGCATTTCTTTTCTTAACGAACAGAATATAACGTATTTTGATTGGAATGTTTCTTCCGGCGACGCGACCGGAAACGGCTACCCGGCAAGCACGCTGGCGGAAAATGTGATAAACGGCTGCGCCAAGCAGGATATCGCGGTTGTTTTAATGCATGACGCCAATAATAAAGATGCGACGGTTGCTTCTTTACCGACGATCATAGAAACGTTTCAGGCGATGGACGATGTAGCTTTACTTCCGCTGACGGAAGATTCTTATCCCGTTCGCCATACAAAATAGCAGCAGGAGGATATATGGGTTTTTTTGATGATCTAAAAAAGGAAATCTCACAGGCTGTAACAGAGCTGGTTTCCGATGAAGAACTGTTAAAAGAAGAAGACGTTTATGATGCCGGAATAGAGGATATGACATCAAAAACCGCCGGAACGGACGATACGGATTATCTTGACGAAGATGATTATATCGAGACCGAAGAGGATTACGCGGAGGATATACAGCCGAGCAAAGTGGTTGTAGACGATCTGGCGTCCGATGAATATGTAAATACGATGAATATCGACATTAAGGATCTGATCGCGTCGTATTCCAACGAACTGAGCGGCAATGTGGAAGCGCAGGACTCACAGGACGATTATGAGGAAACGTATAACGGTTCTTATCAAAATTCCTATGACAATCCGTATGACCGCACGTTTGACCGTTCGTATAACGGCGGTTATGCCGTTACTGAGCCGGATAATGAGATGTATATCGACAATCTGTCGGGAAATGACGAGGCTTCCGAGACTATGGAGGCTATGGATACGCTGGGATTTGCCAATGATCTGGCGCAGATGTACGGCGACGATGACGACGTTAT
>JAMPBI010000128.1 GCA_023666775.1 Alistipes sp.
CCTTCCGTTACGGCGGACATGGTGGTTTTTGCCGTAATGGGCACCGGGGACGGCGGCGTGAAAAACTACCGGAAAGACCCGGAAAAAAGGCTAAAGCTGCTCATGGTAAAACGCGCAAACCACCCTTATAAAGACTGTTGGGCGCTTCCGGGCGGTTTCTGCCAGAAAAACGAAAGCACCACCGAAACGGCGCGGCGGGAATTATTGGAAGAAACCGGCATAAAAGACGCTTATTTAAGACCTTTTGACATTTTCAGCGAACCGGAGCGGGATCCGAGGGGCTGGATCATTTCCCACGCGTTTCTCACGCTGGTCAACGGTGAAAACTACAAAGTTCACGCCGCAACCGACGCCCGGGAAGCAGAATGGTTTTCCGTTTCCGTCGAGAAAATCCGCGCCGACAGGGAAATAAACAACGAGCAGGCGCATATTACAACCTCCTATCTTATCACGCTGAGCCGCGAACATTTTCCCGCTGAGCAAGAAGAACTCCGGCTCACGGCAGAAGTTCTGGAAACGAGAAATTATGTAAACTACCACGAAACCGTGCGGTACGATATCGTCTCCTGCGATAATATCGCGTTTGACCATGCCAAAATCATCTTGTGCGCGTTTTTAAGACTACAGAACGAAGTCAATGAAAACGGAAAACCCGTTTTCGACCTTATGCCGGAAAAGTTCACGCTGGCGCAGCTGCAAAACGCGTTTGAGATCGTACAGGGAAGAAAACTGATCGTTCCCAACTTCCGCAGAAAAATGGCGGATTATGTGATTGAAACGGAAGAAATCTTAGAAGGCGTCGGACACAGACCCGCGAAACTTTTTAAACGCAATCTGGACGCTTTTTACAAGATTGAGAAATTGCAGGGGGATTTCCTATCAAATGAATAAAGAAAGAAAAAAACAGAGAAGTGGCTCACCCTTAACCCATAGCAACGAATTTTGCGTCCTCTTCCTCAAAATAGTCCGCCATACTGCTGCTAAATCCCGCCGCTTTCCACGCCTGTTCAAATGTGATATCTTCTATGTTGCTTAAAAAGACAAATGTGCTGTCTTTCACCGCGCCGCCCATTCTACCGGTGATTTCTAACCGATACCGGTAAGTATGCGTATCGGTTTTCCAAGTGCCGTCACTCATTTCATAATACTTAACCATAGTGACTAATTCGTCATCTTCAAAATCGGTATCGAAATACGTCACTTCATACGTCTTAACTACGGACGGTTCTTTGCCGCACGCGCATAACATGACCGCCATGAAACAACATAAGATAGCGAAATTGCAACATGATTTCCTGTCAGATAAGATACTGCCGTATAATTTCTTTTTCATCGTTCTTCTCCTTAAAAATTACCGATAATTCTTAATTTTCATACGGTATACGAAAATAATCCAGATATTTTTTAAACTTATCCTGAGCCGTAAGACAGGTATCGAAAAGATATCCTTTCTCTTCCTTCCAATAGCGGAGTCCCCGATAATAAAATAATTTCAGTTCTTCATCAATAATGAACGGAACAATATTGTTTCTCAGACATTCTTTAAATAAAAGCAGCCTGCCAACGCGTCCGTTTCCGTCCTGAAACGGGTGGATTGCCTCAAAAACATAGTGAAAATCAATGATTTCTTCCAGTGTGTGTTCTTTTTTTCTGTGGTAAGATTTCAAGAGTTTTCCCATTTCTCTTTCAACATTCTCCGGCAAAACCGTCTTTCTGTCCCCTGCCTCATTTGGCAGTTTCTTATACGCCCCTACCGCGAACCATTCTTTTCTCGAGTCACTGGTTCCGTTTTTAAGCGTAAAATGAAGCTGTTTTATAAAAGACTGGCTTAGTTGATTGTTTGCCTGCTCAATCACCATGTCAATACACCGGAAATGATTTGCCGTTTCCACAATATCGTCTACATTGACCGTCCCGTCCTCCATACCGATCGTATTCGTCTCATAAATATATCTTGTCTGGTCATGGGTCAGTCTGCTGCCTTCCATATGGTTAGAATTATAGGTCAATTCAATCTGTATTTTATGATAAATGCCTCCGGTAATTTTTCCCTTCTTTTCCGCGCGCAGGAAGAAAAGCAGATTTTCAGGCTCATCTTTACGCTTATTCGAACGCTGAGGGCGTTGTGCATTATCCGGAATATTCCATGTTTTTCCTGCTAAAAACGCTCCCGAAATTTTTCCGTTTGCGCAGTAATTGCGGACCGTTCTTTCTGAAATGTTCCATTTTTTTGCAATTTCCGATACCGATAAATATTTCATGCAGACCTCCGTTTGGGTTCAGACTTTAAATACTTTATATTAGTATAACACATTATCGGCAAGAAGTCTGTATGCTATTTTGTTTTTTCTTGTTTTTTGCCGTTTATTTTCACGCAATCCCGTATTTTCTGAAAATGAGGTTGAGTTCTTCTTACCGACACCCCATAATCTTCTCAATAAATTCCCGCTCCGGCACCGCGCCGTTTTCCCCGAAGGAACCATTAAAAATAATATCCATATCCCGCTTTAACAGATCCGTTTCCTTTAACGCGCTGTTTTCCATCATACCGCCGCTCAGCAGGAACGTTCCCTGATATCCGTACAACGAAAAATATTGATCGCGATCGGAGCGCTTCTCTGCGAAAAAAATATATTCCTCTCCGCAATGAAAAATATATTGGTTATCGACCCACTGTCTGACGTATTTCCCGCCATACTGTTCCATATCATCGGGACCCTCATGCCCGGATACCTGTTTTTTAATGATTTCGTTTTGGATAAATTCATCATATAACATTTCCCCGCCGTTCACATATAGTTTTTCATCATGGTAAGTCCCTTTGTATACTTCTTCGACGAACGGGGTTATTTCGGTTTGAAGCATACCGTTATCATTAACGAACACAGTTACTTCTTCAACCTTTATTTTTAATATCATATCCGCAGCCGAAACCAATTCGTTCAGATCCTCGGCGAGTTTTACATACTCGCACATTACCAAACCCTCATACGCGATCTCTCTTTGTTCCGTCCGGGGATCCGCTTCCTTGGAACCGTTTTCCTCCGTAACCGCTTCCGCGACTCCCGTTCCGCTTTCCTGCATGACCGTTTCCGCAATGCCCGTTCCGCTTTCCTGCGCCATAATTTCCGCCGGTTCCCCGGAACCGCAGCCGCAAATACAGAACATCATTACTGTAAATGTGATACCTGCTTCAATCATTTTTTCCATCATGCCCACCAAACCTCCTACACTTTATAAGTGTGTAAATAACGCGTTGGTGTTGCATAAAATTTACGATGAACTTTCTACGCTTACTATGCATACGCACCCTTTATCGTGATCATAGTAAGAAAACTTATTTCCATATATTTCGATCTGCGAATGTTCGTCCTCAACCGTTATCATTTCCAGCTTATTTTGAACCGTATCGTATATGTACATATTATAATAATTCGTGAACAAAATATAATCCTCATATACGACCGACTTTCTGATTTCCATTGCCGGCTCTATCCCCTCCAGGACTCCCAGCACCTCATTCGTATCGGTATCAATAATACTGCATGTATCCCGCCACGGTTCGTCCGACGCGTATTCTACTATAAGAAGCTTGCCGTTTACACCGCTTATATTTACAAGGATATCCTCGGGAACCATCACCAGAGAGATTTCTCCATTCTGATACTTGTATAACCTTCGATCCTCACATTCTTCGTTTGTTTGATCCTTTAAACCAAGTATTTGAAAATAGAGACATTCTTCAGTACCGCCGCAATAAACAATCTTTTCGCCGTCGTACCTGCCTGTTTTGCTGTCGTATTGAATAGAGGTTTCGTAAATCATTTCCTCGGACATATCGTTCAAATTAATTTTGTATAATACCGACTTTCCTTCCTCTTGTAAGGTATACGATACAAATATCCAGTCCTGATATACCGTTATTCCCACCAAGCCCGATATGTTCTTGTTAAACAGCCGTTTCGCATCGTCGATAGTTTCTCCCAAAATCCGGTAATCCGTATCATATCCTGCTCCCAGTTCCAGAACGGCTTCCCCTCTTCCTGTCATAACGCCGGCGACATAAGTATTTCCCCCCGCCTCAAACACGCAGGTCTGCTCTTCCTGTCCGTATTTTTTATACCAGACACGCAGTCTGTTTCCATTTGCCGTGTTCGGGGAAGAGGCGAAATATATTCCTTCATCATTCGCCAGAAGAAAAAAATGACCCTCATCAAAGGTAATCGCTTTTTCCTCGGTAGTATACCGGATTTCTCCCTCGTTTTTAGGCAGCCTCTTATACGCCTCGGTTATCTGCTCTATATCGCTTTTCGTTTCTTCCTCCGTGGTTTTACCCTGACAGGCAGAAAAAAATATCATGCATAGACATAGGCATAAGTATAAAATCCGTTTTTTCATCTTTTATCGCTCCATTTTACTCTTCTGCGGTTAATTGACACATTTTCAGCATGATAGCCTTTTAAATGCTTATCCGTCGTCCATATCATAATATTACCAATCGCCGGCATTTCCTTTATGTAACGCTCATAAGCATATATGATCGACATATCGCCAATCCCCATTTCTCTCGTTGCAAATTCTTCAATATGCCCAGCCAAGTACAATAATTCTTCTTTATTCATTGAAATTCCATAAAACTGCCACGGTGCTTCTTCCTCCGCCGTTTTTCTCAAATATTCACCAAATTTACCGGCAATTTTTCTTCGTATATTACCATCATCAATATGTGCAATGTGATTACCTGTTTCGATAATCGTTGCTACCGGCATGACCAACGTATCCTTATCTGCCATACTTATTTTTAACTGCTCCTGTATCTCCTTAACATCTGCACATCGCCCCGGTACTTCCAATAAATTTAACATCACGGAGGTATCTATAAATTTTACATTCATACCCTATACCCCCAACCATGAATAATCTTTTGTTTGCTTTTCTTTCTTTATAGCTGAAATCAGGCTCTCATCTATCATTGCATTGCCCAATCCGCCACTGACTAACATGGAGGGGAAATTTTCTATATCCACAAATGAAACAATCCTGCTGGTTCTTTTTTCCTTTTCACGATAAACCACCGAAACGCCCACAAGTTCCTCTTTCTTATATGCGTTCAACAACGCTGCATTATGCGTCGTAATAATAAAATCAATGTGCCGTTCTCTTCCTATGCGAAAAAGCTGCTCGATCAGTTTATAAACTCTTGACGGGTGAATGCCATTATCAATTTCTTCTATCACAATCATGCTTCCCGGTTTGCTGATAAGGGCGGCAGTGATAGCGGCAATACACCTTAATGTTCCATCTGACAATTGTCTTGCGTCTACCGTTTCATGGTAGACGGCGCCCTCCTCACATAAGGCAAATATAACATCTCCTATCCGTGTTTCTATAAATTCAATATCCGCAATCATATTTTCAGGCAGTTCCCTTATAACATTTAACAATTTCTCTTTGCATGTTTTGTCTTTACACATTGCGTTAAGAACCGCTGATAAATTATCACAATTTGTACGCAGTTCTGTATCGGAAACTCTTGCATAATTCCTTATTTCCGTCGGTATTGGGTTCAATATGCAAATATTTCTTAGCTGAACCATTACCATCTCTAATATAAGAGCAATTTCCCGCTCTTCTTCGGAATCCCTTCCTATTTTCCCAAGAATCTGCGGCAATATTGCTGATGTCCGAACGCAAACCGTATCCGGATCGTTTCCAACTTTTCCATTTTTATATTGTACCTTTATTTCTACCCGGTCCTTAGCTGCTGTTTTGGTTTTAAATACCTTATCTTTTTTCGGTCCAAAAGTATTTGCCCTGACGATGTACAAACCCTCTTCGTTGACAACAGCATGCCCGTTTATACCTATCTTTATCTCATAATACAAGTCTCTGTCATCATCTAAAGCGATCAGACAGCCCAATGTAAAAGAACTCGTCCGAAATCTTGCACAGCCGTGGCTTCCTCCTCTTACGATGGCGCCGATATTCTTCGTTCCGTCTAAAATAGTATTCAGATCAACTCCACTCATCAACATAGACAGTATCGCAATTCCCTCAATTGCATTACTTTTTCCCGAAGCATTCGCTCCGATTAATGTTGTCAATTCTTCCACATTCAGTTCTGCTTTTTCAAAACTTTTAAAATTTTCAAATGTGAAGCATTTAATCATTCTCTATATTTCTCCTATCTGCTTAATATGATTACAGTATCACCATCAAAATACATGACAATTTTTAAGAGCATACCCATAAAAATTTCCATAATTATTATAGTCTATTTTCATTTTCATACACCATTATGACCGAATAGGTACTGCATAGTTTAATTATACCCTGCATGTGTTTTCTTTTCAACAAAAACCTCTTTAGCGGAAATTTAAGCTGATTTCCTTTGTCTTACGGCTAAAAAGGGAGACACAGCTACCCGAACGGGCAGTCGGTCTCCCTCTTTCTCTGAAGAAATACGAATTAAATACTATCCTCTTCTATTGTAAAAACTCACCCTT
>JAMPBI010000129.1 GCA_023666775.1 Alistipes sp.
GATAGGAATGGTACGGAATGAAGAATAAATTAAGAGTAGTCGGGGAGAACATAAACGCGCGCAGAAAATTACATGATTTTGACCGGGCGGAATTTGAGGACGCGATCAAAGAGGTTATCGAGAATGAAGAAGTCCGTAAAATGACGACGTTCAATCACCATAGCCACACGAATTGTTTTAAACATTCCCTGCATGTGGCGTTTTATAATTACAAACTTTGCCGGTTTTTCGGACTGGACGCCAAAGCGGCGGCAAGGGCAGGTATGCTCCATGACCTGTTCCTCTATGACTGGCATGAACGAAAAGTGCGTATCAACAATACGCTCCACGGGTTCTCCCACCCGTATACGGCGTTATATAATGCCAATAAGAACTTTGAATTAAACGATAAAGAGAAAGATATCATTGAAAAACACATGTTTCCTCTTACGCCGAGATTTCCGAAATATAAAGAGACGGTCATTATCATACTGACGGATAAGTTTTGCAGCGTATGTGAGGTAATGGACAGATTTTTCAAAAGGGCGGGATAATTATGGCAAGGAAAAAGGTGTATGTTGTCGGACATAAAAATCCGGATACGGATTCGGTTTGTTCGGCGATTTGTTATGCTCATTTAAAGAATAAAATAACCGGTACGGACGATTATCTGCCAAGACGCGCGGGTGAGATCAACCAGGAAACAAGATATGTGCTGGAATATTTTGGGGTTGCGGAACCGCCGTATATTGATGACGTATCTCCGCAGGTAAAAGATATCGATATCCGCAAGGTACCCGGGGTGGAAGACGGGATATCGCTGAAAAAGGCGTGGTATCTTATGAAGAGTACGGACGTGGTCACGCTGCCTATTTTAAAGAACGAGAAACTGGAAGGGCTGATCACCATCGGAGACATCGCAAATTCCTATATGGACGTCTATGACAACAAGATTTTGTCGATGGCGCAGACCCCGTATATCAATATTATTGAAACGCTGGACGGCGAACTTTTAACCGGTGATTCAAAGGAATTGTTTTCTCACGGAAAGGTGCTGGTAGCCGCGGCAAATCCGGATCTTCTTGAAAATTATATTGAAGCGGGGGATCTGGTGCTTCTCGGAAACCGTTACGAAACACAGTTGTGCGCCATAGAGATGGGAGCGGGCTGTATTGTGATCTGCGAAGGCTCCGGGGCGTCCCTGACGATACGCAAGCTTGCCGAGGAAAAGGGCTGTACGATCATCAGTACGCCCCACGATACCTACACGGCGGCAAGGCTGATCAACCAGAGTATGCCGATACGGTATTTTATGCGCAGGGATAAGCTGATCACATTTAAAACGGACGCGCTGGTGGATAATATAAAACTGATCATGACAAGGGTGCGGCACAGGGATTTCCCGGTCATAAACCGCAAAGGTAAATATGTGGGAATGATTTCCCGCAGAAACCTGCTGGGAATGGAGCGCAAAAAGGTGATCCTTGTAGACCATAACGAGAAAACACAGGCGGTTGACGGGATTTCGGAAGCGGAGATTTTGGAAATCATCGACCACCACCGGATCGGCAACCTTGAGACGATGTCTCCGGTCTATTTCCGAAATCAGCCGTTGGGCTGTACGGCGACGATCCTTTACCAGATTTATTTGGAAATGGGACTGGAGATCGAGAGTTCCATAGCCGGTCTGCTGTGCTGCGCGATCATTTCGGACACGCTGATGTTCCGTTCGCCGACCTGCACGCCGATGGACAAGACGGCTGCCGGGGAACTGGCGGGAATGGCGGGCATTAATATCGAGCAGATGGCAATGGGAATGTTCGCGGCAGGAAGTAATCTGGCGAATAAGACGGACGAGGAAATTTTTTATCAGGATTTCAAGAAGTTCTCTTCGGGAGATATGCAGTTTGGCGTGGGACAGATTTCGTCCATGAACCGGGAGGAACTGAAGGAGATCAAGACAAGAGTTCTGTCCTACCTCTCTAAAAGCGGCGGGAAGCAGGACGAAATGGTCTTTTTTATGCTTACGGACGTTATGGAGGAATCCAGCGAGCTGATCTATCATGGAAACGGCGCGCAAAGTCTGGTTTCAAAGGCGTTTGGCGTGAACGGAAGCGGTTCGTCCGTATATATCAAGGGGCTGGTTTCAAGAAAAAAACAACTGATACCGGAGTTAATGACTGCCATGCAGGAGTAAGGAGCGTTTGATATGGGAAAACAGAGCTGGAAGCCGGGAAATATGCTGTACCCCGTGCCGGCAGTGATGGTAAGCTGTCAGAGAGCGGGAGAAAAACCGAATATCATTACGGTCGCGTGGGCGGGAACAATCTGTTCCGATCCGGCAATGCTCTCCGTTTCCGTAAGGAAAGAGAGATATTCTTATCCGATCATTAAGGAAACGAAAGAGTTTGTTGTCAATCTGGTAACAAAGGATCTGGTTTACGCGGCGGATTACTGCGGCGTAAAGTCGGGAAGAGATGTGGATAAATTCGCGCAGACGAAGCTGACGCCGTGGAAGATGGAACATATAAACGCGCCGGGAATAGCGGAAAGTCCGGTAAATCTGGAGTGCGTCGTGGAGGACGTGATTTCTCTCGGCTCCCATGATATGTTTCTCGCCAAGATCGTCGGGGTTATGGCAGATGAGAAATATATGGACGAAGCGGGAAAATTCTGTCTGAATGACAGCGGGCTTGTAACATATTCCCATGGCGAATACTTTACTTTGGGTGAAAAAATAGGAACTTTCGGATTTTCCGTAAAGAAGAAAAAATAGATTTTTTGTAATATTTTTGTAACAAATTCCTTTACAAACAGGCAGCAAAATGGTAGTATATTTTGTGTAATATGTGGTTTGGAGGGTACTATGGACGCATTTACAAGGTATTCCAGAAAGATTCGTATGACGCTTATCAAGGCAGTGACACTTATTTGTTTCATCTGCCTTATTTATATACCGAAGGAAACAACAACACAGAACACCGAGGCGGGAGGTTATTTTACCGTTACGCTGAACGATCAGGTGCTTGGAGCCGTAAATTCCGCGGAAGAGGCTGACGAGGCGTTGATCGTTGCCCGGGGCAGGATCAGCGCGGAGGCGGGAGAGATCGTATATATGAACCCGGACCTGTCCGTTTCACAGGAGAAGCAGAGTTTCGGAAAGAGGCTTTCCGTGGACGAGATGGCGGACGCGATGTACGACGTACTCAAGGACTCGCGAATGGTATTTAATAAGCAGGACGCGTATACGATACGGATCAATGATTATACGGTGACGTTAGGTACAAAGGACGAGATCGCCCAGTTGATCGAGGCGGTAAAAGAAAAATATGATGTAAATAATGAGTTCCAGGTACGTATTACCGGTAACGCGGACGCTGCCGTTTCGGATTTCGGCGTGGAGATCGTCAAAGTGGACGTGGGAAGTTCCGGCGCGTCGAAAGTCGTTAATACGGTAAACGGAGAAGTGGTTATCCAGGCGGACGCGGACACGATTTTTGAGGACGGAACGCTTGCCATGGTATTCAGCGAGCCGATTTCGGTAACGCCAACATCGGTGAACGCCAGTCAGATTTCCAATGTGCAGACGGCGTTTGAGGAGATTACGAAGGAGACGGAGGAAAAGACCATATATGTGGTGCAGGCAGGAGATACGCTGTCTAAGATCGCTTCCGAATTTAATCTGACGATAAGCCAGTTGTGTGATTTAAACGAAGGTCTTTCCGCCGACGGTATCATCGGTATCAATGACCGGATCGTAGTAACCGTTCCGACGCCGGAGTTATCCGTAAAAGTATTCGAGGAAATGACTTACGAGGAATCTTATAACGCGGAGGTGCAGTATATCGACGACGATACGATGTATCAGAACCAGTCCGTTGTCGTACAGGCAGGTTCGGAAGGATACCGTGAGGTTGTGGCGGTCGTGCAGTATGAGAACAACGCGGAAGTCAGCCGCGATATTATCAAAGAGGTATTGCTTGTCGAGTCGGTTCCGAGGATCGTAAGAAGAGGAACTTTAACGCCTCCGACCTATATCAAACCGATTGCCGGCGGTTATCTGACGTCACATTTTGGAGCGAGATGGGGAAGAAATCACAACGGTGTGGACTGGGGTGTTCCGACCGGTACGTCCGTAAGGGCGTCCAGTGCCGGCGTGGTTATAAGATCCGGCTGGTTCTCGACGTATGGTATCTGTGTGGATATCCAGCACCCGAACGGAACCATGACAAGATACGCGCATTTAAGCAGAACGCTGGTAAGCGTGGGACAAACTGTAACCCAGAATCAGGAGATCGCCCGTTCCGGTAATACCGGAGACAGTACAGGTCCTCATCTTCACTTTGAGATAAGGGTAGGCGGTACGCCGGTTAATCCGTTGCCATATCTGGAATAATGGTATATAATAGGCAGAGTGGTTTTTGACCACTCTGTTTTATTGAGTAGAAGGAGAGCGGACGGTATGAAAAAGTTGGCGGAAAAATGGAAATATGAGCTGATGGCGGCGGTCATCATGCTGGCGTATCTGATTTATTATACGCCAAAGATAACGGAGGTGACGGCATGGACGATCATGCCTTATGCGTTAAGCTACCGTCTTGGATTTATTTCACGGGGATTGATCGGAAGCCTGATCCGGCTGGTGATACCAAATCTGACATGGAAGCATATATATATTATTATCCTGGCGAATACATTACTGTTATGCTGCCTGACGTTATTTTTTATGCATAAAATCCGAAAACGCGCATATGATGATGATATAGCAGGAATAATGTTCCTTCTCGCGTTGTTTCTGGTCAATCCGGGCAGTATCGCATTTCTGTTCTATTGGGGAAACTTCGGCAGATTCGATATGTTTCTGCTTATGACATTATTTATTACGGCGCTTCTCGTTATATATGATAAATGCGTATGGCTGGCGCCGGTCCTTTGCGCCGGGGCGGTAATGACCCATCAGGCGTTTGTGTTCCAGTATTTTCCGGCGGTACTGATCCTGCTGTTTTATTCGGGATTTGTTCTGGAAAGGAAGTACGGAAAAAGCATTTTTGTGGTTACGCTTCTTACGACATGCGCCCTGTTTTTATATATGCAGTTTTTCAGCAGGATAAATTACAGCTATGAGGATACGCTGGCAATTCTTGATACCACAACGGATCTGCCGGCAGTTTTCTTTAAAGAGGATCTGATGGTCAGGCTGGAATATTATTCCAGCGTCATACAGACATTTATTCCCTTTGTCTGGGAGACGCTTGGAAGAAATATCATCAAAAGCGCCGTTTATATCCTTTTTCTGATACCGATGATCAAGATTATAAAAAATATATGGAAACGGTTTGTGCAGGATCAGAAGAACTTTTGGTGCAGATTGTTTCCGTGGTTTGTTTTACTTGCCGAAATCCCGATGTTCGCGCTGACCTGTGATTATGGAAGAGACTACGCGGCGATCGTGCTGTGTAATTTCATACTGATCTTTTCGTTGTACGCTCTTGGCGACGAGGGAATGAAGCGGGGGATTAAGGATTTGACAAAAGATTTAAAGGAAAATCCCTGCGGATATATCTTTGCGCTGGTTTTATGCGCGGTTATCGGGAAATTCCAAGCGGCGGAAGTGGGAGAACTGGGGGACCGGCTGTATGCACTTCTTACAATGCTGACAGAGTAGCAAATTGCATAATATAATCGGGTTTTTGACGGTTATTTCTATGGATTACACATTTACAAATAAATTTTTTATGATATACTATATCTGTATGTGATTTTTTAAAAAGTAGTTCGAGGTGTATAATGGAACAGTATATTATTAAGGGCGGTCAGCCACTTAAAGGTGAAGTTTCCGTTGGTGGGGCAAAGAATGCGGCGCTTGGGATTTTGGCAGCCGCAATCATGACAGATGAGACGGTTACAATTGAAAATGTTCCGGACGTTCGAGATGTAAGAGTTATGCTGAGGGCGATCGAAGGGATCGGCGCCCAGGTAAAATATGTATATAACAATACCGTTCAGATAAATGGCAAGTCCATTAGCGACATAAGCGTAGACGGAGAATATGTTAAGAAGATCAGAGCGTCCTACTATCTGATCGGAGCCCTTCTCGGTAAATATAAAAGAGCGGAAGTTGCCCTGCCGGGCGGCTGTAATATCGGAACAAGACCGATCGACCAGCATATGAAAGGTTTTGAAGCGCTGGGAGCGGACGTTAAGATCGAGTACGGTATGATCAAGACCAAGGCAAACCGGCTGAGGGGAAATCATATTTATCTTGACGTTGTATCGGTTGGCGCGACCATTAATATCATGATGGCGGCGGCGATGTCGGAAGGCAAGACTACAATTGAAAACGCGGCAAAGGAACCACACATAGTCGATGTAAGTAACTTTCTGAATGCCATGGGCGCCAATATCAAAGGCGCGGGTACCGATGTGATCCGAATTACAGGCGTACCGAGGCTTCATGGCACAACTTACAATATCATACCGGATCAGATTGAGGCGGGTACTTTTATGTTC
>JAMPBI010000012.1 GCA_023666775.1 Alistipes sp.
ATGAGTGAAGACGCGATCCGTGTAGAACATATTTCTAAAATTTATAAATTATACCGCGGCAGGGCGGACCGTCTTAAAGACGCGCTCCACCTGACAAGGAAACAGACGTATCAGGATTACTACGCGTTGTCGGACGTGAATTTTACCGTAAAAAAAGGCGAGACGGTAGGGCTGATCGGAACGAACGGCGCGGGAAAATCCACGCTTTTGAAGATCATTACCGGCGTGTTGACGCCAAGCGCGGGGCAGATCGAGGTGAACGGCAGGATTTCCGCGCTGCTGGAATTGGGAGCGGGTTTCAATAATGAATATACGGGACTGGAAAATATTTATTTTAACGGAACGCTCATGGGTTACACGAAGGAGCAGATGGAAGAAAGAGTTCCGCGGATCATAGAGTTCGCGGGGATCGGCGACTATATCAACCAGCCGGTAAAGATGTATTCCAGCGGTATGTTCGCGAGGCTTGCCTTTGCGATGGCAATCAACGTAGAGCCGGACATTCTTATTGTGGACGAGGCGTTAAGCGTCGGCGATATTTATTTTCAGTCCAAATGTTTCAAAAAAATGGACGAGATCAAGAGGAACGGAACGACGGTTCTTCTTGTAACCCATGATATGAGCAGCGTGGTCAAGTATTGCGACAAGGTTGTGGTGCTGAATCACGGTAAGGTCGTCAAAGAAGGCAATCCCAAGGAAATGGTGGATATATACAAAAAAATCCTCGTCAACCAGTACGATGAAAAGAAACCGCAGGACGACGCAAAACTTTCCGTGGGGGAAGATACATGGATGAGCCGGTTGAGCCTGAACGGGGAGAACGTGCTTTACGGAAGCGGTAAAGCAAAGATCGTCGATTTCGGGATATTCGACGAAAACGGAAATATTACCGGTCTTATTTTAAAGAAGAGTATTTTTGAAATTAAGATGAAAGTGGAATTTATGGAAGACGTGGAATATCCGATTTTCGCTTTTACGATTAAAAATGTGCGCGGCGCGGAAGTGACCGGGACAAACACGATGTTTGAACGGCTGGAAGTGCCGCTGGCAAAGAAGGGTGAAATCTATCTGGTGACCTTTAAACAGAAGGCGCTTCTTCAAGGCGGCGAGTATCTGATGTCGTTTGGGTGTACCGGGTATGAAAACGCGGAATTTACCGCGTATGACAGGTTATATGACGTGGCGGATCTGACGATCGTATCGGAACAGGATACGGTGGGAATGTTTGATATGGATTCCCATGTGGAGATTGAGAAACTATAAAAAGTCTGAGGATAGGATATGGTAGAAGATAAGTTTGATTTAACGTATTACGGCGGGCAGGATTTGTATAGTGACGGAGCCGTGGAGGACGAACTTCTTGAAGCGGTGAAGAGTTCCGCCGCCATCGAGGAGCAGTTGATGGAGGGAAATTCGTGGGCGCATCTCTATCATTTGTCCAATATCCGTGAAAATATTCTGGAGTGGTATGATTTTAACCCTGAGGGTACGCTTCTCGAGATCGGTTCCGGCTGCGGCGCGCTGACGGGGCTTTTTTGCCGCAAAGTAAAGCATGTTACGGCGATCGAACTTTCCAAAAAACGTTCTACCATTAACGCGGTGCGCAATGAGGGTTATGATAATCTTACGATTATGCTGGGAAATTTTGAGGACATTTGTCTTGACGAAAAGTTTGATTATGTAACGCTGATCGGCGTTTTTGAGTATTCTATTTGTTATATCAGCAGTGAAAATCCCTTTACGGACATGCTGAACCGCGCGAAAAGTTTTCTGAAACCGGGCGGGAAGCTGTTCATTGCCATTGAAAATAAGTACGGGCTGAAATATTTCGCCGGAGCGACGGAAGATCATACGGGCAGGTGCTTTGACGGATTGGAAAATTATGTGGGTGTGGAGCGCGTAAGAACGTTTTCCAGACATTCGCTTACAAAAATGCTGGTGGAGACGGGTTTTACGGACAATGCGTTTTATTATCCGACGGCGGACTATAAGCTGCCGGACGAGATTTATTCCGACCGACATCTTCCGTCTTTCGGGAGTATCCGTAAGCCGTGCGCAGCGTATGACAGGGAGCGTTATGAGCTGATCAACGAAAATCAGGCATTTGACGCGCTCTGCGAGGACGGTATGTTCACGGAGCTGGCAAATTCCTTTCTGGTCATCAGCGGTACGCAGGAGAGGGGCGTTTCCGACGAGGCTTATGTTCCTCAGACCGTGGAGTATGCCAAATATAACCGGTTGCGTGCGCCGCAGTATCAGATCTGTACGCGGATTGTCACGGGCAGGGACGGGAAAAAATATGTGGAGAAGAAAGCGCTCCGGCATGAGGCAGAGGAGCATATCGCGCGGCTTTCGGAAAACCGGAGGAAACTTTTGGATTTAAGCGGTTCCGTGGAGCCGGTGGATATATTGGAACAGCGGGACGGAACAATAACGTTTCCGTTTGTTAAAGGGAAAGGGCTGATCGAGGATATCAACAAAAACCTTTCCGATATGGAGAAATTGAAGGCTGCCGTGGAGGACGCGCTGGCGGTGATGTTTGATTTTAAGCCGGAAGCGTATGTCGATTTTGTTCCCACAAAGGAATTTCGGGAGGTCTTCGGGGTGGAAACCTTTTCCCTGAATACAAAACAGCGGATCGTGTCTCTCAAAGCCTCGAATATTGACACGATTTTTGAGAATTTTATCGTGGAAGAAGCCACGGAGCGCTGTTACATTCTGGATTATGAGTGGGTGTTCGATTTCCCTATTCCGTTGGAGTATCTTAAATACCGGACGCTCTATTATTACTACGCGAAGTTTCACGCATATCTGGCGGGCAGGATCTCTGGGGAACGGTTTTTGGAAGCGTTTGGGATCACCGGCGAGATGGCGGAGCAGTTTGCGGAAATGGAGAACGGCTTCCAGCAGTATGTGCATGGAAAGGACCGCAGATATATTTATACAAAAAATTATGAAAAACCGGTACACAATATCGGTAAAAATCTTCAGATGAATGAGGCGTGGTTTCAGTCCGTGGTCAGGGATCTGGACGATTTAAACCATAATCTGGGACCGAACCGCCGCGACCTTGTGACGGCGGGGATCCATATGCGCAGGAAAAGTGAATTTTGGGAAAAGGTGAGACGCAATATAAAACACCCTTTCAGGGGTTTTATGAAAATGGTGGGAAAGTGAGGCATACACATGGCAAATTTGGCACGGAAAGCTCTGCGTGTTCTAAAGAACGAGGGACTGGATATCGTATTGTTTAAAATAAAGGTCCGCTTCGATATTAAAAATATTTATAAGAACTGGATAGCGGGAAATGAGAGGAATATCCTGCATACACAAGAGCTGGAATATAACCCGTTTTTTTCCGTGGTGGTGCCGGTTTATAATGTTGCGGAAGTTATGCTGCGCGAGTGTATTGACTCGATCAAAGCGCAGACGTACAGAAATTTTGAAATCGTGCTGGTGGACGACGCGTCCACGCAGGAGTCGGTGAGAACGGTTCTTCGCGATTATGAGCAGGAAGAGAATATCACCGTGATCTATCGCAAGGAAAACGGCCATATTTCCCGCGCGACCAACGACGGGATCGCGGCGGCGAAGGGTGAGTTCGTGGCGCTTTGCGATTGCGACGATCTGTATGCTCCGAACGCCTTGTACGAGATCGCGAAGAAGTTAAATGAGGATCGGTCTTACGACTTTATCTATTCGGACGAGGATAAGATCAGTGAGGACGGAAAGGTGCGCCGCGACCCGTTCTTTAAGCCGGACTGGTCGCCGGAAACATTTATGTCCTATATGTATACCTGCCATTTGTCCGTTTACAGAAAGAGTATTTTAGAGGAACTGGGCGGTCTTCGCGCGGGCTTTGAGGGCTCTCAGGATTATGATCTGGTTCTGCGCCTTATGGAAAAAACGGACCGGATCGGTCATGTGGCGAAAGTTCTTTATCATTGGAGAATGAGGAAGGAATCGACGGCAAACGCGCTGACGGCAAAACCGTATATTATGGAAGCAACCAAAAAAGCCAAGCTGGAGGCTCTGGAGCGGAGGGGGCTGAAAGGACATCTTACGCTGCTACCGGAAATCGGTCAGTACCGCGTCACTTACGAGCCTCAGGGGAATCCCCTGGTTTCGATCGTTATTCCGTCGAAGGATAATTACGATGTGCTGAAAATGTGCGTCGGCAGTATTTTTAAGAAGACTTCTTATAAAAATTATGAGGTGATCATTGTTGACAACGGAAGCAGCGAGACGAATAAGAGGAAGGTTACTTCGCTGATCCAGGATTACGGGTGCAGTTATCTTTATGATCCAAGGGAATTTAATTTTTCATGGATGTGTAATAAGGGAGCCGGACAGGCAAAGGGGGACTATGTACTGTTTTTAAACGACGATATTGAGATTACGGATCCGGAGTGGCTTACGATCATGACGGGACAGGCGCAGGTTTCTTATACGGGAGCCGTAGGGTGTAAACTTTATTATCCGAACGGCAGGATCCAGCACGCGGGCGTTTTAAATCTCTCTATCGGACCGGGACATTGTCTTTACGGCGGACAGGATAATCTGAATTATTATTACGGAAGAAATCTTCTGGATTATAATTTTACGGCGGTAACGGGAGCCTGCCTGATGGTTTCCATGAAGAAATTTAAGGAAGCGGGAGGCTTTGATGAGGACCTGCCGGTTGCCTACAATGATGTGGCATTGTGCTTTAAACTTGTGGAACTGGGGTATTTTAACGTACTCCGCAATGATTTCGCCCTGATCCACCATGAGTCGGTAAGCCGCGGTCTGGACGAGGCGTCAAAGGCTAAGGAAGAACGGCGCAGAGGAGAAATGGCGAAACTCTATGAGAAGTATCCGAAGTTCGCGGGAGGGTACGATCCGTGCTATAATCCGAACCTGACGCCGGATAAAGGCGATTTCTCGTTTAATATGAGCAAGGCGGTTCTGCCTGTGAAAGCGGAGCCTTTTGATATCAAAGCGCTCACAAAAACAGAAGATTTTGTGTACAATGTGGAGTATGTGGCGCAGACGGAAGATACGATCCGCGTAAGCGGCTGGTGTTACGACAGAACCAAGAAAAACAATAACCATAATAAGCTGAAAGTGCTTCTGGTAAGCGAGGACAAAAGGGCATATATGGCGGAATCCCGAAAAGTATACCGTTATGACGTCACGACGCCGGAGGGCAGGAACAGAGGACTGGGATTGTGCGGTTTCGAGAGCTTTTTCGTGCAGGAAGGTCTTGCGGCGGGAAGGTATGAGATTGCGCTTTGCGTTGGGAATAAGATTGTTGGGACGGGGAAGATGGTGGAGGTGTAAGTAAAAGAAGGGTACCCACGCACAATAATCGCTGCGGGGTTACCCTTCTTTTACTTTACCTGTTCACTTTTCGATTGTTGGTCCGTTCGAGAATATAATCAACACTCACGTCATAGAAATCCGCAATGGAGACTATGATATCCACCGGAATGTTTCTTGTTCCGTTTTCATAATGGGAATAGGAACGCTTGCTTACATTCAGGTGTTTACTTAATTCGGTTTGCGTAAGATCGGCGTCTTCTCTCAGATCCCTTAATCTTTTGAAATACATATTCATCACCTGTATCTATTCTACTATGGAACGGTTCGTTCTGTCATGAAATAGAACGAAAAGTTCCCAAAAGAATTATATGGTGAAATAACGTACCGTGTTAAATTTAAGGAGATATACAATATATGGTATATTTTGGGAAGAATAAACGGATAATAACTTGACGTTACCTTGTGGCTGCCCTATAATAATATAGATTTAGTTTGTTCATTTTTATATAGACGGAGAGAAAAAATGAATTCCAGAGATCGGTATAAAAGACTGATAAATTTTGCTGCCAGAGTCGTGTTGATTGCTTTTGAAACGCTGGCGTTCGCATTTATATGGTATAGATACTACAGCAGAGGGGCATTCGGCGAGGACCTTTTTTATCGAAGAGGACATTGGGCGGTTATCGGTATTTATATATTAATTTTGTTTTTCTTTACAAGAGCGTTTGGGGGATATAAAGTGGGTTATCTGCGGATTTCGGAAGTATATTTATCGCAGGTATTGTCCATTTTGTGCGCAAATGTGGTAGTATACATTGAAATCTGCGCAATCCACAGAGATTATGTAAGCCCGTTTCCGGTTCTTGCGCTGACTTTTGTGGAACTGATGATCGTTTTTCCATGGGTATTCATCAGCAGGGTGCTGTTCGCGAGGCTGTTTCCGCCCAGACGCCTACTGGTGGTGTTTGATGAACGTTCGCCTCAGGAAATTATTGAAAAGATCAATGCCCGTCCCGATAAGTACCATGTCTGTGAGGCAATCAACGTTTCCAGAGGAAGTAAGGAGGTCTTTGAAAGAATACATGAATATGAAGCGGTTGTGCTTTGTGATATCCGGTCAAGCATTCGCAATGATATTTTAAAACACTGTTTTTATAATTCGATACGGACGTATGTGACGCCGAAATTGTCGGATATCATTATTACGGGCGCGGAAGGGATTTATTTGTTCGATTCCCCGCTTCTTGTGTCGAGAAATCAGGGGCTTACGGCGGATCAGCTCTTTGTAAAGAGGGTCATGGATATCGTGATATCTTTGATCATGCTTGTAATATTGCTGCCGTTTATGCTGATTGTCGCCGCGGTTATTAAATTATATGACAGAGGACCGGTATTTTATTACCAGAACCGCCTGACAAGGGACGGTAAAGAATTCAAAATGATCAAGTTCCGAAGTATGAGAATGGACTCGGAAAAGGACGGCGCGAAGCTGGCGTCAAAGAATGACGACAGGGTAACGCCGATAGGGAAGTTTCTTCGAAGGATACATTTTGACGAACTGCCTCAGATCATTAATGTATTTAAGGGCGATATGTCTTTTGTGGGACCGCGTCCGGAACGTCCGGAAATCGCGGGATTGTATTCGGAAAAGATCCCGGAATTTAATTTCAGGCTCAAGGTGAAGGCGGGACTTACCGGGTACGCGCAGGTTTACGGAAGATACAATACATCGCCTTACGATAAATTAAAACTGGATCTGACCTATATAGAGAATTATTCTGTATTTCTTGATATCAAGATCATTCTCGGAACATTTAAAGTATTGTTCCAGAAGGAGAATACGGAAGGCTTTGACGAAAATAAGATCGTTCCCGACAGCCGTGTGGACGAGGTGAAAAAGGTAGAGTGGTAAATGGATAAAGATTACTCCGTGTTAATGTCGGTATATGAAAAAGAAAAGCCAGAATATTTAAGGCAGAGTATTGAAAGTATTTTATCCCAGACGGTAAAAGCAAAGGAATTTGTGATCGTCTGCGACGGACCGCTTACGGAAGAACTGGAGCAGGTGATACGGACATATGCCGATCGGTATCCGCAGCTTTTTAAGATCGTGCGCCTGGAACATAATCAGGGACTTGGAATTGCGTTAAACGCCGGTTTGGATCGGTGTACGAGTGAACTTGTGGCAAGAATGGACAGCGATGATATATCGCTCCCGGACAGAATGGAAAAACAATTACAAATCATGGATAAGGAAAACGTAGATATTGTAAGCGGAACGGTAATTGAATTTACGGATAATGTTAATAATGAGCTGGCAAGGAGGGTTCTTCCGGAGAAACAGGAAGAAATCCGCCGGTTTCTCAGAAGAAGAAATCCTTTTAATCATCCGGCGGTGATGTATAAGAAAGAGAGCGTCATGGCAGCGGGAGGTTATAAGGATTTTCGGCTGTTCGAAGATTATTATCTATGGATTCGCATGCTGGCTATGGGCTGCGAAGGATACAATATCCGTGAGCCGCTTGTGTACATGCGTTCGGGAGACGGAATGTATGAAAGAAGGGGCGGAATAAAATACGCGGGACAGATCGTAAAATTCCGTTGGTATATGTTGCAGCACGGATACGCTGGATTGCTTGATTTTGTTGTGGCGGCAGGGGGGCATGCGCTTGTCGCGCTGATTCCCAACAGTATGCGGAAAAAATTCTATGAAAGGGTTTTGAGGAAATGAAAATCTTAGTTTTGATGTCGGTTTACAATGGTGAACGATATCTTACAGAGCAGATAGAAAGCATACTGTTACAAGACATGGAAAATGTGGATTTACTGATTAGAGATGACGGCTCGGAAGATGCAACGGCAGAAGTTTGTCAGAAATATGTGGAAAGTAATAGCAGAGTAAAGTTTATTCAGGAACAAAATTGTGGCGCATGGAAGAGTTTTATGGAATTGATAAGGCGTGCCGATACAACATATGACTATTATGCGTTTTCAGACCAGGACGATGTGTGGCTTCCGGAAAAACTTAGCAGGGCGGTCGGGATATTAGAGCAAATGACGGAGACAGATATTCCGCTACTGTATGGAAGCAATATATGTCCGGTCAATGAGGCGCTGGAAGAAATCCATACAGGAATAGAACTTACCGATTTTACACCTTCTTTTGGCAGTTCGTTAATACAAGGGATAACCAGTGGATTGACATGTGTGTTTAACAAGGAAGCGCTATTAAAAGTAAGGCAGAGTGAACCGGAGTATATGATTATGCATGATTGGTGGCTGTATTTAACCGTCAGTTGCTATGGAAAAGTTTATTATGATAATAACGCATACGTTTTATACCGTCAGCATGGCTCAAATGTTTACGGCGCAAGAATCAGCCGCTTGGAACGGTTAAAATATCGTTTGAAACATTATAATGAACGGCGTAAATCTGTTTTAAGACAGACGGAAGAATTTTTGAAATGCAATCCGGATATGCCGGAACACAACCGGAAATTAGCGCAATTATTGTGTGATTCACAAAGAAGTATGAAGAAGCGCATGGAATATATTTTTAACAACGAAATAAAAAGACAAGGATTTTGCGATAATATGATGTACCGTGTTCTGGTATTATTTGGGTATTTGTGATGAATGGATTGGATATTTGCGCGGTAATAGTTACTTATAACCGTTTGGAAAAGTTAAAAAAAGCGCTGGCGGCATATGATAAATTAAGTAAGCTTCCTGATTGTATGATTATTGTTGACAATGGAAGCACGGATGGGACAAAGGAATATTTGAGAAGTTGGCAGCAAGATAGGTCTTTTTTTGAAAAGAAAGTTATTTCTTTGAACAAGAATACAGGCGGTAGTGGCGGATTTTATGAGGGAATAAAACAAGGCTGTCAAACAGGCTGTCAATGGATCTGGGTTGCAGATGACGATGCATATCCACAGGAAGATTGCTTTGAAATACTTGCAGAACATTTGAAAGCGGGTGTTGCTGCGGCATGTGCGCGTGTGAATACCGCAGACGGAATAGATACATGGCACCGTCGAAGATTAAAAAAGGGCTGGTTTGTAATCAGAGAAGAACGGATCAATGAAAAAGAATATCATCAGGTTTTTGAGTTGGATCTGTTTTCCTATGTAGGAACGATGTTGTCAACAGAGGCTCTAAAAGACGCAGGAATGCCGGAAAAAGATTTTTTTATTAATTATGATGATACGGAACATAGCATGCGAATGAGGAGACAGGGGAAAATACTTTGCGTACCTTCTGCTGTGGTATATCATGATTCGCGAGGGGTTACTGCAGATACATTATTGTGGAAGAAATTCTATGCCGTGCGAAATAAACTATATTCGTACAAAAAACATTTTGGAAGAAAATATGCGTATATACTCTCACTATTTTATTGGCTGAAAGCGTTTGTGATAATGATTAAGAAAAGAGATGTCAGAGAATTACGCATAGTGGAAGCGGCGGTGAAAGCGGGGAATATGGGGGAGTTAGGAGTTGATGCAGCATATTGTCCCGGCTGGAGATGAAAATTCGCTTTTAACAGTTTCCAAAAGTAAGATTTAATGATATAATGGTAGAAAATGCAAAACTGGAGATATGGCAATGAAAAACTGGAAATTGAATTATATAAAAATATATGGGATTGCGTTAATTTGTCTGACAGCAATACTGCTTGTATTTTATTGGGCGGCAGGAGAGCAGCTGTTTTATAGGGAGTCGGCAGGAGAACGACAAGAAACGCAGGGAAATTGTGTTACGGAGGAATTGGTTGAAGGTCGAATTGTTGAACAATATTTCCAAGTCGATATGGACAGAGTAGAGAAGATTGGTGTGCTTCTGACTTCTAATGGAAAAGATGTTACTTCCGATGTAGTTATTACTTTGGCAGATAATACAACCGGTGACATATTAATGAAAAAGGAGATTGAGGCGAATCAAATTGGCATAAACCAGTATGTATATTTGGAATGTGAAGAGGGAATAACGGGTGTTCGTGGTCATCAGTTTAAATTGTCTTATATGACATTAAACGGAACAGAAGGTCAATCGGCTGCCGGCGTTTATGATAATTCCATTGCCTTAGACGGAAGTCAATTGTATATTAATGATCAAATGACGGAAGGAACGATGAGTTATAGCATATTTGGATCTGATGATGTTTGGACAGGACATGCCTATCCGTTATGGTCATTTTATCTTTTGCTGGCTTTTACAATTCTGTTTTGTCTATGCGCATATCGGTTTGAGAATAATAAGAGGGAGTTTGTTTTTGAAACGTATTTTATCATAAAAAAATATAGATTTTTAATTGAACAGATTGTTAATAGGGATTTTAAAGTAAAATATAAACGTTCCGTTTTAGGTATGATGTGGAGTTTTTTGAATCCGCTGCTTACAATGGCGGTTCAATATATTGTATTTTCGCAGTTGTTTCGAAGTGATATTGAAAATTTTCCGGTTTATTTGATGTGCGGTACGGTAATCTTTAGTTTTTTTACCGAAGCGGTAGGGTTATCGCTGATGTCTATTGTGGGAAATGCCGCACTGATCACGAAAGTATATGTTCCTAAATATATTTATCCCGTAACAAGGGTATTATCCTCGCTGATTAATTTGCTGATTTCTATGATACCACTATTTTTAGCGATATTGATAACGGGGCAACAGATTACAAAAGCGTACTTACTAATACCTATCATATTGATATGCGTACTTGTATTTACAATTGGCGTCGGCATGTTATTGTCTGCTCTAATGGTATTTTTTCGAGATGTGCAATTTTTGTGGGGAATAATAAGTATGCTTTGGATGTATGCCACTCCATTATTTTATCCGGAATCAATTGTCCCGCAACAATTTAAGTTTTTACACACGGTTAATCCGATGTATTATTATGTAAAGACATTTCGTATGTTAGTGTTGGATGGAATATCGCCGGAACCCAAAATGTATGTTTTATGCGCATTTATGGCATTGATTTCACTCGTATTAGGTGCATTTGTATTTAAAAAGACTCAGAATAACTTTGTATTATATTTATAAGAGGTTTAAAAATGAGAGAAGATATAGTTAAAATTGATAATGTCTCAATGAAATTTATTCTGGATCAGAATAAAATTAAATCGTTAAAAGAATTTGTTGTGCGCGCATTGAGTAAAAAGCTTAAATATGAGGATTTCTGGGCATTAAGGAATGTGAGTTTTGATGTTGACAGGGGGGACGTGATAGGAGTGATCGGCCGAAACGGTTCGGGGAAAAGCACGATATTAAAATGCATTGCCGGGATATATAAACCGACACAAGGAACGATTACGGTTAAAGGAAATATTGTCCCTATGCTGGAACTGGGTTCAGGATTTGATATGGAGATGACCGGTAAGGAAAATATATTCTTAAATGGAGCAATTTTAGGATATTCTAAAGAGTTTTTAGAGTCAAAATATTATGAAATAGTGGAGTTTTCTGAACTTGGAAATTTTATATATGAACCAATCCGAACATATTCTTCTGGTATGTTAATGCGTCTTGCCTTTTCAATCGCAACCGTGGTTAATCCGGAGATACTTATTGTGGACGAGATACTTGCAGTAGGAGATGCGCAGTTTCAGAAAAAAAGCCGTGCGAGGATGATGGATTTGATGGGGGGCGGTACTACCGTGTTTTTTGTTTCACATGATATTAAGCAAATAAGAGAAATGTGCAATAAGGTTGTATGGCTGAATCGCGGAGAGTTAAAGATGATCGGAGCTACTGAGGCTGTGTGTGATGCATACGAGGAATGGAATGAATAGAAATTATGGTTGCGAGGAGCGGTGAAATGAATTCAATACTGAACAGTTATATACAGAAAAAAGAACAGGTAAATAATTTAAGTGTCAATGTTGATTCGTTAAATGCAGAGAATCAGAGGCTGAGGGACGAGATTAGCAGAATTACTTCGGAACCGTACTATATTAAAGTAATGAATTTCAGAACAAAAGTTAAGAAGACAATAATTTATAAGATATATAGCCGACTTCGTTACGGGAAAATTATTCCGGAAGAACATTCGGAACCGGTAATGCCGGAAAGAAAATTAGAATTTAATTATGATAATATGCTCAATAATTACGAGTATAGTTTTTTAGATTATAAAAAACAAAGAAATAAGGAATGTATGCTTAATATTAATCAAATAAGTGTACCGTATATTAAGGATTTGATATCGGTTGTGCTTCCGGTATATAATGGAGAGGATTATGTGGATTTATCTATAGAGAGTGTGCTTTCCCAAACCTATGATAATTTTGAATTTATAATTATTGATGATGGTTCGACAGATAAAACACCACAGATTCTTGACAGCTATGCCGCAAAAGATAGCCGGATCAAAGTGTTTCATCAAGAGAACCGTAAACTTCCAAGGACTCTTTCGCGTGGTTTCAGGGAAGCGAGAGGTGAATTTTTTACATGGACCAGTGCGGATAATATTATGCATCCGCAGTTTTTAGAAAAATTTGTTGAAAATTTGAAAAAATTTGAACATACGGCAATGATTTATGGGAACATACGACTAATTGATGAAGATGGAAATCCTAAAACGGATTTTGGCTGGTATGCTGATGATCCCGAAAACTTAGAAAATGTAATTTTGCCAAAGTGCATTTTGGAATTAAATACATTCGCGAATAATTTTATTGGCGCAGCATTTATGTATCGCGCAATTGCTGCAAATGTTGTAGAAGATTATTCGCAATATAAATATGGAATTGAAGATTATGATTATTGGATGAAAATCAACGAATTATTTACGGTGAGGCATACTTCTTTTAGCGATATAGAATATTCATATAGGATGCATTCAAAATCATTAACTTCAAAAGATAAAGAATTGAAAATTTCAGAAAATAGATATAAGCAAATGCTTTTGGACGCGTTTAGAAGAGATTATTATTTAAAGCAGGTATATTGGATTGTTGATTCAGATGACATGGAAAGTTCCTGTTATATTGATTTTTGCGCGACAGTAAGAAAACAGGGACATTTTATTATTTCAAAAGAGGAGGCAGCTAAACAAACAGTAAATCTTTATGAAAGATTTATATATATTGCGTTTTCAAAGGCTGGACAGACAGAAGTTGACAGCGTTCCTGAAAATGCATATAAAGTACTTATAACAGAGAAACCTGTAGAGATTCAACCGAATATGTTTGATACGTTTATTTGCAACGAAAAGGTTTCGGAAAGGGATTTCATTGAACCATATAAGGGCTGGTATGGCATACGAGATGGGGCGGATATTTATGCTTTTGTGGATAGTAAAGCCAGAAATAGTTTTCTGTATGAGTTAGAAGGTAATATGTATGAATGTAATGATTCGAAGATAATGTTTTCGACTATCATTACATATTGTGGGGACAAAATCCAGCTTCAAAACTGTATCAATAGCATTCCGTCGGATGTGCGGTCTGAAGTACTGATTGTGGCAAGCGCTGAGAAAACTTCGGAGCTTCATGAAGTTATAGATGAAAATATCCATGTAATTTCATGCTTGTCAGGAGATGATGTTACTCAAAAGAATATAGCAATAAGAATTGCAAAGGGAAAGTTTTTGCTGTTCTTACAAAGTGATTGTGTGCTGGATATTCAATCATTAAGTGGTATGGTTAATACATTTAATATGGATGCGCGGATCGCGGTAATGTTTGGAAATGTTGAAATCGATATAAGAAAGAAATATCGGGATTACGCAAAAATACTTGGAGAGTATACTATATCAAGTGATGACGTATATGAATATCAGGAGTGCAATATTCCAAGCGCGTATAGTTTTGCGGCAAATGCCGAACAGCTAAAATTAGTTGGCGGATTTTACCATTTAACAAAGGAATATCGAAATCAATTTTGTAATATGGCAATGTTTGGTTTAGCGATGATCTTAAAAAATGTAGGTAGATTTTTATATTTGTCAAAAGATTTTACTGTTATACGAAACGTGGGAGAAACGGCAGTAAAAGAGATTGCGCCATATATTTCCAATGAAAAAGAGTCAGATTACAGATTGAAAATTTCAAAAGTAATGCCATATAATATATGGCCGGAAGCACTGGCGAGCGAGATAAGCGTCTTAAAAAATATTATTCAGGATAATGCAGATGATGCCATTGCAAAGGCAAGATTGCAGGCAGATGATAAATTGATTAATCTTGTTCGTGAAGATTTTAGAAATAAAGAAAAGGCTGAAGTACATAGGGATATGTATAGTCAACTGGTATAATAATGAAATGAGAGTGACAGGATGAAGGTTTCTGTAATTGTTCCGGTTTATAATGTTCAAGAATATTTGGTACGCTGTGTAAAATCCATACAGAATCAGACATTAAAAGATATTGAAATTATTCTGGTTGATGATGGAGCTACGGATTTAAGCGGATATCTTTGCGATGTTATGGCGCGGTATGACCAGCGTATCAGGGTGATTCACAAGAAGAACGGAGGACTTTCTGACGCAAGAAATGCGGGGATAAACATAGCCAAAGGGGAATTTCTTTTTTTTGTGGATAGTGATGACTGGATCGACGAAGATACATTAGAGTTATTATATAAGATAGCGTGCGATGAAAGCGCAGATATTGTGGAATGTAGTTATCGTAATGTTTTTATGGATCATACAGAAGATGAGACGGCTAATACGGGAGAGATGATTGTCGGAGATTCAATATTCGCTTTAAAAAGCCAGATGTTCTGGAGATATTTTAAATCTGTGGCGTGGAATAAATTATATCATAGGAAGATATTTGAGGATGGGAAGAGATATCCTGTTGGAAAATATCATGAAGATGAATTCTTCACGCATAAAACGTTCTGTTCGGCAGACAAATTAGTATATATCGATTTAGCTAAGTATAATTATGTAAGAGAAAGAAAGGGAAGCATTACTAATAAAGTAACATCTAAAATACTTGATGGTTGTTACGCATTGAGAGAACGTGTAGATTATCTTAAGGAAAAACAGATCCCCGAAGAAGTAATGCCTATTGTGCAAAATGGATATTGCTGGGTTTTATTTGACCGATTATACCGATGTTATAAAGAAGGAGTACGGGATGAAAAAATGAACAAATTGATAGAAGATTTGAAAAGAGATAAAGAAGTAGTATTATCATGGAATATTGCCGAGGAATATAAAAAGAGATATAAAATTTTTTGCAAGTCTTATGAACTTTTTGTAGAGACATATGAAGATATAAATAGATTTAATGAAATAGCGGTAGAATAAGCAAGAAGGAGTAATGGGCTAATGAAAAAAATAATGCTTGTTTTTGGAACACGACCAGAGGCAATAAAAATGTGTCCACTTGTTAATGAATTAAAGTCCAGAGAAAATGTAGATGTTAAGGTATGTGTTACCGGGCAGCATAAAGAAATGCTTCAGCAGGTTCTGGATATATTTAAAGTTGTTCCAGACTATAATCTTGCCATTATGAAGGAAAAACAAACATTATTTGATGTAACTACGAGTATTCTTAACCGTATTGGCGAAGTGCTTGACAAAGAAGATCCGAATGTTGTGCTGGTACATGGTGATACTTCAACGACATTTGCAACGGCGTTGGCGTGTTTTTATAAACAAATAAAAGTCGGACATGTTGAGGCGGGATTAAGGACGTATGACATTTATTCACCTTATCCGGAGGAATTTAATCGTCAGGCAGTTGGCATTATTGCGGAATTTAATTTTGCGCCTACGGAAATGTCTAAAAATAATTTGCTGAAAGAAGGTAAAAAGCCGGAAACTATTTATGTAACGGGAAATACTGCGATTGACGCATTAAAAACAACCGTTCAGCATGAGTATACGCATCCGATATTGGAATGGGTTAGAGATTCAAGATTAATTGTATTAACCGCACATAGACGGGAAAATCTTGGAGAACCTCTCAGACACATGTTTCAGGCAATTAAACGTATTGTAAATGAAAACGAGGATGTTAAGGTGGTATATCCTATTCATATGAATCCACTGGTAAGAGGCACTGCAAAAGACGTTTTTGGAGAGCATGACAGGATTCGGTTGATTGAGCCGATGGATGTAATTGATTTTCATAATTTGCTTGCAAGATCATATCTGATCTTAACGGATAGCGGAGGGATTCAAGAAGAAGCGCCTTCGCTCGGTAAGCCAGTGTTGGTAATGAGAGACACAACAGAGCGCCCGGAGGGTATTGCTGCCGGTACATTAAAGTTGGTCGGAACAGACGAAAAGGTTATCTATGAGAATTTCAACGCTCTTCTTAATGATAGAATAGAGTATGAAAAGATGAGTAAGGCATCAAATCCGTATGGCGATGGACATGCGTGTGAGAGAATTGCAGATGTCCTCATTAACTATGAATATTAATGGAATGAAAAAGGTTTGGAAAACGGTATGGAAAATAGATTAGCTGATAAAATTAATAAGAAGACAATAATAATTGCAGTATTTAATGTGTTCTTGATTGCGGTGATGTTATATTGTGTTTTTGGATTTGATGTGTCAAATCCTCACTTTCATTGGTATACCAATTTTTTTTATATATGTTTATATACATTGATATT
>JAMPBI010000130.1 GCA_023666775.1 Alistipes sp.
ATCCTCTCGATCTCCTCTTTCACCTTCTGGGCATAGGCGTCGGAAATAATGGATTCCGGCAGACGGATCGTCATATGCGTTTCGTCGGTAAATTCATATGCCGCGTTTTTCAGCATGCTGAACACGATCACGTCCTTGTCCTTATACTCCAGAAGCAGACTGTCAAAGTAAATGTCCCACAGCTTTTTAACGTCGTACTGCTTCGACAGATTATACTTTTCCACCAGCCTTGGCTTTGTGTCCGTCTTCGCGAAAATCTGCTTTCGGATCGCCGATTCGATCTTAAAAATATTCTCCTTTAATATCAGCCTGTCGCTTTGTATATAAAACCTGTAAACATCATTAGCTGACGTTTTCGTTATTTTGGTAACCTCCACGTCAGCTAACATTCCGCTTAATTCCTGCGACAGGTTCAGTCCTTTAAACACATCAAAAAATTTCTGTGCCATCTATCCTCACCTATTTCCACCAGTTATCCAGTTCTTCCTTTAACGCGCCAAGAAGCTCGCTCTCCGGCATTTTTCGGATAATCTCGCCCTTTTTGATCAAAAGTCCTTCCCCGATTCCTCCGGCAATGCCGATATCCGCTTCTTTTGCCTCTCCGGGACCGTTTACGACACAGCCCATGACCGCCACTTTGATATCCAGGTCATACCCCGAAACAAGGGTTTCCACCTGATTTGCGAGTCCGATCAGATCGATCTGCGTTCTTCCGCAGGTAGGACAGGAAACAACCTCGATCCCGCCTTTCTTTAATCCCAGCGTGCGCAGTATGATCCTGGCAGCTTTGACTTCCTCCAGAGGATTTCCGGTCAGCGAAACACGGATCGTATCGCCCAGCCCCTCGTTGAGCATGATCCCCAGCCCTACGGAAGATTTAATGCTTCCCGAAAAAATCGTCCCCGACTCGGTGATCCCGATATGTAACGGATAATCGATCCGTTCGGCAATCAGTTCATGGGCTTTTACGCACATCAGCACGTCGGAAGATTTTATGCTGACCACAAGATTTTCATAACCCAGCTCCTCGATCCGGTGTACCTTGTCCAGCGCGCTTTCCACAATCCCCTCTGCCGTAACCTTCCCGTACTTCTCCACGATATCCTTTTCCAGAGAACCGCTGTTGACGCCTACGCGTATGGGAACGTTCCTCTCCTTCGCCGCGTCCACAACCGCCTTAATGCGCTCCACGGAACCGATATTTCCCGGATTGATACGGATCTTATCCGCGCCGTTTTCGATTGCGGCAATGGCAAGGCGGTAGTCAAAATGAATATCCGCCACAAGAGGCATGGAAATGGATTTTTTTATTTCTTTCAGCGCCAGCGCCGCCTCCATGGTCGGTACGGCGCAGCGGATAATATCGCAGCCCGCTTCGCCAAGTTCATTGATCTGTGAAACCGTGGCTCTCACGTCTTCTGTTTTCGTATTGGTCATGGACTGGATCAAAACGGGATTTCCCCCGCCGATCACCCGGTCCCCTATGGAAACAACCCTCGTATCTTTGCGCAGATTTTTCATATTACCACCGTCCTAACGGAATAATTTCGTTATATCGTTAAATGTAATAAAGATCATTAAAAGCATGAGGAGGATAATACCCACAAAGTGGACCATGCCCTCTTTTTCCCTGTCGATCGGTTTTCTTCTTACCGCCTCGATGATCAGAAACACCAGTCTTCCTCCGTCCAGCGCCGGAAGAGGAAGTAAATTCATAACGCCTAAGTTTGCCGAGAGCATCAGCGTCAGGTTAAATATATTTAAAAATACATAAAACAAGCCGTCCGGTCTGCTTTCTTCCACCACCTCGCCGATCAGGCTCACAACGCCCACCGGACCGGCAACGTCGTCTTTGGTCACCTGACCGCGCAGCATCATTCCCAGACTTTCAAATACGGTGCTGATATTATATCCGACTTCATGAAAACTCAATACGACCGTGTTGATCGCGCCCGTCTTCGTCCTTCCGTAATTAATGGTGATCCCCGTCTCGTACCCTGCCGAATGTACCTGCTGCGGCGTAACGGAAAGCTGCGTCTCCTGACCGTTGCGCAGAACCGTCATATTAAGGATTTCCCCTTTGCAGCCGTTAATGACCGAAACCGCCTGCTCGTCGTCCGCGATATCCATTCCGTTAATGGAAACGATCACGTCTCCCGCGAGAACCCCGGCAAGCGCCGCCGGTCTTTCCGGCACGACCTCGCTGATCGTCTTGTTTAACAGACTGATACCGATCTGGTAATAATCCCTCTCCACATACTCGGGAACGACGGTTACCGTATATTCCGTGCCGTCACGCAGGTAAAGGATCGTCATGGGTTCGTCCGGAGATACCAGTTCCTGAAGGGAAAATTCCCTTCCGAACACGACTTTTTTATTATTGATGGACTGGATCAGGTCGCCGGAACGAAGCCCCGCCTTATACGCCGCGCTGTTTTCCGCCACATTGCTTACGATACACGGGTCGTACCCCGCGTTGGCAATGATCACGACGGCCATGATAAAAGCCAGAAGAAAATTAAAAACAGGGCCTGCGGCAATAACGGATATCCTTGCCCATACCGGCTTATTGTTAAACGCCTTTTCATCGGTACTGTTCTCGTCTTCCCCCGTCATCATGCAGGAACCGCCGAAAGGCAGGAGTTTTAGGCAGTAAACCGTTTCTCCCTTTGTAAACTGCAATAATCTCGGTCCCATTCCCACGGCAAATTCCGTAACGCCAATCCCGTTCGCCTTGGCAAGAAGAAAATGTCCGAACTCATGGATAATGATGATCACGCTTAAGATCAATAAGGCAATAATAATAGTCATTGTTACTCCCACCTGCTTTCAATCAATTCATATACGCTGCTCTCCGTGGCAAGGATTTCTTCCACGGAAGGGTTTTCTATGTATTTTGTTTCGTTCATCGCAAACCCGATAAGCTGCGGGATCTGAAGGAAACCGATCTTTCTGTCCAAAAAGAGCGCGACGGCTTTCTCGTTCGCCGCGTTAAACGCCGTGGGAATATTGCCTCCCTGCTTTGCCGCTTCATACGCCAGCGCCAGTCCCTTAAAATTCTCCGGATCCGGTTTTTCAAAGGTCATGGACCCCAGTTCAAAGAAATCCAGCCTCTTTGTATCGAGAAATTTCCGGTCGGGATAGTACAGCGCGTACTGTATCGGCAGCCGCATATCCGGCGTGCCAAGCTGCGCCATAATGCCGCCGTCCACAAACTGTACCATGGAATGAATAACGCTCTGGGGGTGGACCACCACGCATACGTCTGAAAGGTTTACGTCAAAAAGCCACTTTGCCTCCATGACTTCCAATCCCTTATTGACCATGGTTGCCGAATCAACGGTAATCTTTCTTCCCATGGACCAGTTGGGGTGTTTCAGCGCGTCCTCCACCTGGATATCTTTCATCTCCTCGATGGTTTTCCCACGAAACGGTCCGCCGGACGCGGTCAATAAGATCTTTTCGATCTTCGCGCGGGGTTCGCCGTTTAAAGACTGGAAAATCGCGGAATGTTCACTGTCCACCGGAAGGATCCTCACCTGACGCTCTTTGGCGAGAGGCATAATGATATGTCCTGCCGTCACAAGGGTTTCCTTGTTGGCAAGGGCAATATCCTTTCCTGCCTTGATCGCCTCAATGGTAGGACGGATCCCGATCATGCCGACGATCGCCGTAACGACGATCTCCGCTTCCTTTATGACCGCCGCCTCGATCAGTCCTTCCATGCCGGAAACGATCTTAACGCCGCAATCGCCCGTGAGAAGTTTTAATTCTTTCGCCAGCTCCCCGTTTCCCACACATGCCAGAAGCGGTTTAAATTCCCGGATCTGCTTTGCGAGAAGCTGTATGTTGCTTCCCGCCGTAAGCGCCGCTACTTTCAGATCGTCGTTTTTACGCACCACGTCTAACGTCTGTGTTCCTATGGAACCTGTTGAACCTAATACCGATATATATTTCATTCTGCCTGCTCCCGATTTTGCTTGTATTCTATTATAAGATCATAACCGCCCAGAAGATGACCGGCGCCGTAAAGATCACACTGTCAAAACGATCCAGGATACCGCCGTGTCCCGGTATGAGATTTCCGTAATCCTTTACGTCGTAATTTCTTTTGACCGCGGACGCCGCCAGATCGCCGATAATGGAAAGTACCGCCGCCAGCGCGCAGGCTACGGCGCACGCCATTTCCGGGTGGGTAAGCCCCGCCCTGCCCTGCATGAGAAAATGTCCGTACAGAGCGCCTACAACCGCCGTTCCGATCACGCCCCCTGCCGCGCCTTCTATCGTTTTCTTCGGCGACAGCTTCGGCGTCATTTTATGTTTTCCCAAAAGCATACCCACACAGTACGCGCAGGTATCGTTTATCCACGAACAGATAAAAACCAGCCAGATCAGGTAAAAACCGTCCTGCATCATTCGTATACGGAAGACGAACGATAACATGACCGCCACATAGACAAAGCCAAAATACGCAGCCATGACCTGACTGCTGTTATATTTCGGAAAAAGGGAAACGTAAATCGTCATCACCGCCATCAGACCGCCGATCAGAAAGATTTCCGCGCACAGGTCGTTTCCAAAGAATACCGCCGCGTCATACCCTATCGCGAGGGCATATCCGGCAAATCCCAATATATTTTTATGCAGTCCGAAGATCCGGTATAATTCCATCATTCCCACAAGGGAGATCGCCAGAAAAAATACTGCAAAAACCGTATTTCCCGCCAGAATTGCCGCAACCATAAGAACGACAAGAACAATACTGCTAAGTAACCGTGTTTTAAACATTCTTTACTCCTCCTTACGTCCTCCGAACCTTCTCTCCCGTAAATTGTATTTTTTTACCGCCTCGATCAGATCCTGCTTCGTAAAATCCGGCCATAAAACCTCCGGAAAATAAAATTCCGCGTATGCCGACTGCCACGGCAGAAAATTGGATAACCGCTGTTCCCCGCTGGTCCGTATCAGCAGATCCGGATCCGGTATCCCGCTGGTATCCAGATACATTTCAAAACGCTCCTGCGTAATGTCCTCGGGGCGCAGCGCTCCCGCAAGCAGATCCCCGCCGAGCTTTCTGACCGCGCGGACGATCTCGTCCCTGCCGCCGTAATTTAATCCGATGATGAAGGTAAGTCCCGTATTGTCCTTTGTAACTTCTTCCAGATGGTCGATGGTCTTTACGATATCCTCGTTTAAACCGCTTTTGTCCCCAATCACCATTACCCTCATATTGTT
The DNA here is from genome assembly GCA_023666775.1 of Alistipes sp. Classification (GTDB taxonomy): domain Bacteria; phylum Bacillota; class Clostridia; order Lachnospirales; family Lachnospiraceae; genus MGBC120314. Next base: position 5,236 of record JAMPBI010000130.1, read on the forward strand.
GGTATTGGCACGCTTCACGCAATCTTTCAGATAATTGCGCAAAAGGAGCATGAGCGCCCCTACTTCCTCGGAGGAACGTTTCCAGTTCTCCGTGGAAAAAGCGTATATCGTTAAATACTTAATTCCTATATTATATGCGTCCTCGCAGATTTGTTCCACAACTTTACTCCCCGCGGAATGACCCATATTGCGCGGTACGCGGCGCGCCTTCGCCCACCTTCCGTTGCCGTCCATTATGATCGCCACATGTTCAGGAACCCGAAGTCCCAGCTCTTCGTTAAAATTATCCATGAAACCTCCATTCGGGCGGAATCCGCCCTGTTCCTTCCATCTGCCAAAACAGAGAAAACGGCTGCCACACCCATGCGACAGCCTGCGTTTTTAAACAGTAAGAATTTCCTTTGACTTTTCATCTACTGCCTTATCGATGAAGTCAATATATTTATCGGTAAGTTTCTGGATATCGTTTTCCAGATTTTTAAGCTCGTCGTCCGAAATCTCGCTTGCCTTATTCCGTTTCTTAAATCAGTCGTTGGCGTCTCTTCGTACATTTCTTACGACAACTTTGGCGTTCTCCGCCTTCTTCTTGATATCCTTTACCAGATCTTTACGTCTCTCCTCGGTCAGTTCCGGAAATACGAGACGGATCGCCTTACCGTCATTATTCGGCGTCAGTCCCAGATCCGATGTAAGTATCGCCTTTTCAATCTCCTTGATAAGACTGGACTCCCACGGCTGGATCTGTATCATTCTTGCTTCGGGAACGGAAATATTCGCAACCTGCTGCAGGGGGGTAGGCGTCCCATAATAGTCTACTCTCAATTTATCCAAAATATGCGGATTGGCTCTTCCTGCCCTGACAGCCGCAAATTCTTCTTTCATGGCATCCAACGCTTTTGCCATCTTATCCTCATACATGCTTAACTCGCTCATAGTAACCTCCAAACTGATTTATTCCGTAAGACCGTTTCCCGTCTTATACCGTAACTTTTGTTCCCGAAAAGTTTCCTGTCAAAGCATTTACAATGCTGTTTTTCTCCTGTAGCGCAAATACGAGAAGCGGTATCTTGTTCTCCATGCACAGCACCGACGCCGCCATATCGATCACGCCGAGTTTCTTTTCCACAACCTCCTCAATGGAGATTTCGTCAAATTTAACCG
>JAMPBI010000131.1 GCA_023666775.1 Alistipes sp.
CGAAGAAGCAATGTCAATGGCGCAGGAAGCATTAGGATTATGGCTTGTTTCGCAGATGGAAATGGGTAATGAATTTCCCGCACCGTCCGATATTACTGATATCCATGCGCATGATGGGATTGTTACCTATGTTTCCACAGATGTAGACGCATACCGCCGCGATACAAAGGCTGTTAAGAAAATGCTTTCTATTCCGGCGTGGCTGGCAAAAGAAGCCGAAACCAGGAACATCAGCTTATCAAAAGTTTTACAGGACGCATTAAAAGAACAACTTAATCTCGCATAAAGGAGAGAATGTCTGCAAACAAGGGATTTATTTGCAAAACAGCGCCGTTTAGCGGTATTTAAGAATGCAGAAGTTTTAAAAGAAAAACCTCACGGTATGTGGGGTTTTTCCCGTTTTATCTTAGGAAATAATTTACTACGGAGATACTCATATCCTTTTCACAAATAAAAAAGACACCATGCAGCCCACGACTCCAATGGTGCCCTTTTCCGTTCACCTGTTACAGGTTCACTTTTCTCTTGTCTGTTCTTCCAAGAAGATAATCAATGCTTACCTTATGGAAATCCGCAAGGTCGATCAGCACTCCCAGCGGAATGCCTCTGGTACCACTCTCATAATGAGAATACGCCCGTTGGGAAATATGCAAAATTTCCGCTATTTCCTTCTGCGTAAGGTCTGCGTCTTCTCTTAAATCCCGGATACGCATAAAAATCATGTTATTCACCTCCTATAATGATTTCAGACATCTGATTAGCAGCTCTCCAATGTCTGTAAAACCATTATGGAATATATGGGTAGGTATCGAAAAGGTGATAAATTCACTTTTTTGAGAACAACGTAACTTTCCTCACCAATGCGCTATCATAATTACTAAAACTCTTGACAAATCTATGCAATCTGTTATTATATGTTTAACATCTCCCTCAAGCCTCTGTGGAAACGCATACGCACTTGGGGGCTTTTGTTTTAAGAAAACATTAAATTTTAAATACAAAGGGGAATTTTTATGAACAAATTAGTTTCTCAATTAGTATCAAAGTCTAAAGAAGCATTTTGTATGGCAATTGAATTGTATAACAAACATATGAAATGGTTTATGTTCCACTTTTTCAATCGTGTATATTTAATTTTAATGAAAAAATGATGACTTTTCATAATATAGATATGACATCTATTGTTCCACAAAACTTTTTATCCCTTTCTGTCAGCATGAAAGCTCTTAATGAATCTGAAATTGTTGCAAAATATCCTGAGCAGATTGCCCAGCGAATTTTGGATTGTAAAAATAAAATTGATGATTTATCTATTGATAATAATGCAAAGTTTGCTATAAGAATTGAACATTATCACTATTTAACTAAAAACGCTGATAAGGCAACCTCATATGTAAAAATAGATCCTAATTCCGATACCCCTATAAATATTATTCGCGAATTAAAGGATCCAAATAATACACATAATTATACTGCCAAAGCATGTATTGATAAGATTAAGGAACGCATAGGGAAAGAACACATAGAATTAAAATATAACGGAAATCCTGCGAAGTTTTCTAGTTTCCATTTTATTAATTTCTGCAAATACTTTGGATTAAAAGAAAATGAAAAATTTTGCTACATACATAAACAGTTCACTAATCCTCAATATTCTTATTCACATCAAACAATTGACTTTATTGTTGATGAAATAAAAAAGGATCCGGAAAACATTCTGGATAACATAAAAAAAATAAGCTAACCCCAGGGGCAAAGGAATTCTTGGTATAAACCTACTCCCATTCAGGAACCCAGCCTTATCCTTCACGAGTTAACTTATTTATATTATAATAATATATCTACTTTTTGTCAACTTATGTATATTTTTTATACAAAAAATAATTTTACCAACTTTTGCAAATCCGAACCACCCTCAAATATATCCAAGGAAGTGATCCCATGTACTACGAACCGCCACGTCTTGCCCCAGAAGAAATCATTGAATATCTCCGAAAGTCACGTTCCGATGACCCTCTTCTGTCTGTAGAAGATGTCCTGAAAAAACACGAAGCCATTCTCGCTGAATGGACAGATCGCAATATCGGACAGCCAATTCCCGAAAACAACATATACCGTGAAATCGTTTCCGGTGAGACAATCGATGACCGGCCGGAAATGCTCAAACTCCTAAATCGTATTGAGTCCCCCCGGATCAAGGCAATCCTTACCGTTGAAGTCCAGCGTTTATCCCGCGGCGACCTGGAAGACGCCGGAAGGCTTATTAAAATCCTGCGGTATACCAACACTCTGGTCATCACTCCGTCCAAAACATACAACCTTCAGGACGAATACGACCGCGATATCTTTGAAAGAGAATTAAAGCGCGGCAATGAGTTCCTTGAGTACCAGAAGCGCATTATGGGAAGGGGCAGACTCCTCTCCGTCAAGCAGGGACATTACATCGGTTCCGTTGCTCCATACGGATACGATAAGGTTTTTGTCAACGAGGGAAAACGTAAAGTCCCGACTCTTGCCATAAACAAATCCGAGAGCCCGGTTGTTACAATGGTTTATGATTTATACTGTAACCAATATCTGGGGTACAGCAAAATTGCGAAATACCTCAACCAGCTATGTATCAAACCACGAAAAGCCGAACATTGGACTCCCGCAATGATCAGGGATATATTGGCAAATCCCGTCTATATTGGAAAAGTTTTCTGGATGCGCCGGTGCAACATCAACGTCATTGAAAACGGCGAGGTTGTTTTAACACGCCCGGTGTCCAAAGACGGCGATTTCATTCTCTGCGACGGCATACACCCTCATCTCATTGATGACAGCCTATTCCATGCCGCCCAGGAGCGTACCGGCAGAAACGCGCGGGTTACTTCCGCCAGAGAACAGCGAAACGCTCTCGCCGGTCTGCTTTACTGTGACTGTGGCAAAGCCATGTCTTACCGCACCTACAAGAAAAACGGTATTGACAAAAGCGCGCCCCGCCTTTTGTGTGACGATCAGGCCTATTGCGGTATGGCGTCAGCTCTTTATAAGGACGTCATCAACATGGTTTGTAATATCCTTCAGCAGTCGATTAAGGATTTTGAGATCAAAATTGATAATAATTCACCGGATACTGTTGATTTCTATCAGGTCCGGTTACATAACCTCGAGGAACGTCTCACCGAACTGAAGCGCAAAGAAATTAATTTGTGGGATAAATACAGTGAAGAAGGCATGCCTAAAGAAATATTTGATAACCTGCATGAGAAAGTGCTGTCAGAGAAAAAGGAGATTGAGCAAAACATTACTACGCTTCGTAATGCCATGCCGGATCCGGTCTACTACAAAGAAAAAATCCAGACATTCAGCGAGGCGCTGGAGGCATTATCCAATCCGGAAGTCTCTGCCTCCGTTCAAAATACTTTATTAAAAGCCTGCATAGACCGCATTACTTACAGGCGTGACCGCGCGCCGAGGACTTCAAACGGCAGTTGGCAGAACGGCAATATTTCTCTGGAAGTCAAATTAAACATTTGACTTCCAACATAGATGTACCAATTCTTCCGTTCCTATATCCGTCAACAGACCTGCCACTTCTTTATATGGCATAACGTATCTCTGGGACAAATATCTCATGGAAGCGGAAAGTTCGCCGTCAGGACCTCCAAACTGGCTTATGATCAGCCTTGCCATATCCGGATCTGTCTTAGTAATTTTTACAGGATACTGTAATCTTTTTTCATATCTCCACATACTCTACACATCTCCTTCCCACGGCATCGGCCGGTTCACCCATGTGAAATAATTTTCATTCATTACATCATTTGCGCATAATGGACCATAATTCATCGTAAATACTTTTACTAATTCCTTATATTCTTTTCGTAACTTATGATAATAATCCAGCGCCTCTCTATCCTTCGGGTGCGTATCCAGATACAGGATCGTATCGTCCAGAGAAAAACCAATCTCGTAAATGGAATTCATCAGACTGCATTTATCAGGAACATTATTCTGATTTCTCATACCGTTTCCATTCATGTTGTTATTCATATTTCCGGTCATCGGCATGCACCCCTTTCAAAAGGTTTATCAAGTTCAGGGAATATCGTTCCCCGGCAGATACCTTTACATGGTTCATAAATATTTCCCCATCTCTGCCAAGGCACATATGCCATTCCAACCGGTTCTGCAATATTTCTATTAGACATATTGCCCGAAACAGGCGTCTGTCGTGCATACGGATTGCGATACGGACAGTTCTCCATTTTAATTCTCCTTAAATATCTTTTTCATTAATAAGATATGATTTTTAAAATAAAAGGTGAAAAAAGTCCTCTGCCGTTTTCCACCAAACCAAAAATAAGCCGGGTACCTGTCTCATTCTGGTACGCCGGCTTATTAAGCTCACGCTATTTATAAGAAATTGTTATATCATATACGGAAAATTCCGTCTTTTTAAGTATATTATACGAAACATTCATTCCAATACCCGGTTTTTTAAGCGCTTCATTAATATCGGCATCGCAATACAGCACAAATTCCAGCTTTTCAGCCTGAGCATTTACTTTTTCCATAATAAAGCTCTCCAGTTCTTCCTGCGTGTGGATCTGCGCCATTCCGCTCATTATATAATACGCATACTGCGTTCCCTCTGCTTTAGGATAATCTTCGGCATTCCAGATATGATCCAGCGCCATGTCACTGTCCGTTACATTGAAATATTTGTGAGAAATCGTTCCGTCACCGTCAATCGGATCATCCCATGTTACGTCCACATGATACCATTCTCCGTCAAGTTTTACCATATTCCAACTGTGATCCTGTTCATTTTCCGTACTCTTGATCGTCCTGCACTCGATATGAAGCATATCCAGTAATGTCTGAAATGCCTCTACATACCCGCTGCACACGGATTTTCCGTTAATAAGAGCGTCATATGCCCTATACGCCGATTCTTCCTGTCCGCCATATTCGATATTGGACACCAGATAATCATGGATTGCCAATTCATTTTCATAAGCGGTATAGGAATTTGAAGTACAGGAACCTAAAATATCACAGTATTTATCAAACAACTCCAACTGGGTCGCACTCAGGATCGTCGTATCGTTGCTTTCAAACGCGGCTACGATCGGATAATTGTCCCAATAGGAAAGCGTAACAAAAACATTATAGCCATTCTGCGCCATGGTATATTCAACTGTGACCTCTTCTACACCGTCAAACCACTTTGCCCACTGATCCGGGGTGATCATTGCCTCGTCAGCGACATTAAAATAGCATGTGGTCTTATTGCTTTTCATCGTTTCTAAAATCATATCCGCTATTTCATCTTCACTTTTGACAACTGTATATTGGCTCTCATTGGTAACCTTAATCGGCTCCGTAGGCGTTTCTTCATATTGCTCTATAATATCTCTGACCTGACTGCACCCACACATACTAAAACATAATATCAACAAAGACAGAATTATGGATTTTTGATAGATATTTCTCATATTTCCTCCTTAAAAGATAAAGAAACCGCGACGCAATCTCCTATCAAACAAAATAGAAAAATAAACATATTCCTCTATTGAACAAAAATCTCTATTTATTATACCATAATTCACCATAAAGTAAAGATTTTCACTAAAAATACACTTTTTATACAATCCTAACGGTTTATCAGACTGGCAAATACATTATAAACGTCTATGGCCCCATAACCCCATTCCGGATTTGGATAAGACCTCCCCATTTCTCTTTTCGCGCCTAAAATAAGCAGCGATTTTATATCCTGGGTATTCGCGGTCGAGTAAAAATTCTGTTCCAACTGCCAGTTAAATAAAAGCGCTGATATTCCTGCCGCATGAGCCGCGGCGACGCTTGTTCCGCTTCTGGTCGTATACATATTATGCGTTCCTCCCGCTCTAGGTCCATATACATTAACCCCCGGCGCAACTATATCCGGCTTGACATCTCCATTCGCGGAATACCCGCGTCCCGAATCGATCCATATACTGTTGTTTCTATGATTATACGCTCCTACGGAAATCGGATTTGTCGCGGAAGACGGCTGCGTCAACGTAGTATATGGAGAAGAATTGAGGAAATATGTCTCACTGCTCAAAAAATCACTAATCGGAAGCCACATATGAAAATTTCCTGACAACGCGTTATTATCATAAACCCGGATCCTCCATATACCCGGAGAAGGATTTTCAAAACGCATTGTGATAAGCTGGTTCCCGTTGACGGTTTCCACGATATCATAAAACAAATAAATGATGGTGTTTTCAAATATAAAATCTATACGGTGATAATCTTCATTTGACGCTTGTATACGCCGAACCGTTTCACCTGACGGCGCAACAATTTCCACGGAAAATATATCCGGCTGGTCGCCCCATAGTTCCAGTAAAAAAC
>JAMPBI010000132.1 GCA_023666775.1 Alistipes sp.
CGAAGAATATCCCTCACATTGAAATCTTCATGGGAGTCATACAAAAGCAGGTCTTTTACATTGATGATCCCCACAACGTTATCCGTGGTATCTTCATAGACGGGAAGGCGGGTATATTTTTCCGCGCGGAAAATATCAATGATTTCCTGATATGTACTGTCGATATCGGCAAATGTCATGTCAATCCTCGGTATCATGACATCCCTCGCCTGCGAGTCGCCGAAATCAAAGAGATTGGTGATGATACGTTTTTCTTCCGTCTCGATCACGCCTTCTTCGTGGCTGACTTCCACAATGGTCCTCAGTTCATTTTCCGTAATGGCTGCCCCCTTGCTGTTCGGATCAACGCGCATCAGCTTTAAAACCAGCATGGAAAGCGTGTTGACAAACCAGATGGCAGGCGTTAAAAGCCACATTAAAAATTTGATGAACGGACCGTATGCCAGCGCGATTTTTTCGGAATGGATCGTAGCAAGGGTTTTCGGCGTGATCTCGCCGAAAATCAAAATAAGCAGGGTAAGGATACCCGTAGCGTAAGCGATAAATTTACTTCCGAATAATTCTTCTGTTAAGGTAGTGGAAAGAGAGGCAGAAGTCAGGTTGACGATATTGTTGCCGATCAGGATCGCGCTGAGCATTTTGCCGGAATCTTCCGTAATATCGATCACCGTCCTGGCACGTTTATTTCCTTCTTCCATCAAAGAGCGGATTCGGATCTTATTTACCGTGGTCAGCGCCGTCTCTGCCGATGAAAAAAAGGCGGATAAGAATAAAAGAACAATTAAAATAACAAACTGTAAGACTCGGGGGTCGCCCAAGAAAATCAACTCCTTTTTGCTGTTTTGTTTTTTGATATTCTACCGTACCGGATATATGTTTGTCAATGCGAACTTGAAAAAAAGTAATAGAGGATCCGCAAAAATAATATATTGGTACAAAAAGAATGAGGAGCAGAATGATGGATAAGATAATATCAGTCTGTAAGGTTTTACTTGTGGAGTTTATCGTTTCGGTGGTACTCCTTCTGGGCATTGCGCTGATCGTATACAAGACGGGAATGGGGGCTGGCACGGTGCGAGTCCTGATTGTGGGAGTATACGCCGTTTCTACGTTTCTTGGAGGAATGATCATCGGTAAAGCGCAGAAGAGCAGAAGACTGCTGTGGGGCGCGGCAGCGGGAGGACTATATATTGTGGTTCTTCTTTTGGTGTCCGTTCTTGTGAAAAGTGAGATGGCTGCTGAGGGAAACGTGCTGGCAGCGGTTATCAGCTCCATTGCGGGAGGCTGTATCGGAGGAATGTGCAGTTAATAAATAAAACACAAAATGTAGTATTTTTTTACAGAAAACCTATTCACAAACCGTATACATTGTGATAAAATAAAAAAGATTGAGGAAGGAGAAATAATCTATGGGAGACGATCAGAAGAAGCCTGTGATCGAGGTGGAAGATCTGTACAAGATTTACCGGGTCGGCGACGAGCGGGTCCGCGCTCTGAACGGCGTCAGCTTCAAGATTTATGAAGGTGAGTTTTGTGCGATCGTCGGTACTTCGGGGTCAGGTAAATCAACGCTTCTGAACATGATGGCAGGTCTTGAGAAACCGACTAAGGGGCAGATTGTTATCAAGAATACGCATATCGAGAAGCTGAATGAAAACAAGCTGGTAAAGTTCAGAAGGGAACATGTAGGATTTATTTTTCAGTCGTTTAATCTGCTGGGGACGATGAACGCCATTGAAAATGTGGCGCTGCCTCTTACATTCCGGGGGGTAAGAAGGAAGGTAAGAATGGCGAAGGCGGAGAGAATGATTGAACTGGTCGGTTTGTCGAAGCATAAGAAGCATAAACCGAACCAGATGTCGGGCGGACAGCAGCAGAGAGTCGGCATGGCGAGGGCTCTCGTTTTGGACCCGGACATTGTATTTGCAGATGAGCCTACGGGCAATCTGGATTCCGCCACATCGGCGGAAATGATGGCGCTTATGCGCAAAGTAGTCAACGAACAGAAGAAAACGCTTGTGATGGTAACCCATGACGACCATCTGGCAAGCTACGCGGATCGGATCATTCGTATCGTTGACGGCAAGATTGTAAAATTAGAAGAAAACACGAGTATTCAAAGGGAGAGTACGAAAGGGGAGGTTAAAGAAAATGAAGAAGCTTAAGAAAATAGCTGCATTTTTTATGGCATTTCTTGTAATGTTTACAGCGCTTGTGACGGCAGCGCCGGCAGCGGTGCGTGGGGAAGAGGAGACGCCAGCCGTACAGGAGGAAATTTCGGCGGATAACGGCGCCGATACCGATGAGGAAGAGACTGGCGTGCCGCAGGCATTGGCGGAGACGGAAAACGGTAACAACGGTGGAACGTCTTCTGGAAGCGGCAGTGACAACAATAACAATAACAACAATGGTAATGACAACAATAACAACAATAACAGTGGTAACACAAGTAACAAAAATGACAACAGCTATACGGTTACGTCCGGTAATCCCAATGAAATCGTTGTCAAAGACGTGAACACGATGTCGGCGGGGGCAAACGGCGTTGCGGGAATTGAGTTCCGCGTCAGCTTCGACGAGAATTTCAAGCAGGCGGGAAGAGATTATTCCATTGTTTCCGTCCACCCTTCGATGAATACGAGCGGACCGTTTATTGTGGACAACGCGATGCATGCCATTACCGAGCCAAATCCGGAAAATCCGGAGGAATATACGAACCTGCATTGCGGATTTGTTTTTAACGTAAAAGGCGATATCAAGACGGCGTATTATCCGATCGGATTTGAGGTAGAGTACAAGACCGTAAGCGAAAGCGGCGAGACGATTTATTTTTCGGTAACAAAGTCGATCGACGTCTGTCTGTTCGGTAAGGAGGACGAGACAACGACCGCTTCCGATACGGCTGTTTCCGTACCGCGTATCATTGTGACCGGTTATGAGACCAATCCGGAAAGGATCATGGCAGGCGATGAATTTGAACTGACCGTACATTTGCAGAACACGTCGGCAAGGACGGCGGTAGGCAATGTAAAGGTAACTCTTGGTTCCGCCAATAATGAGTTCCTGCCGTCTTCCGGTTCCAGCACGGAATTTATCCGTTCGATCGGGTGCGGCGCGACAAAAGATATCGTTATGAAAATGAAGGCGCAGGCAAATCTTGACCAGAAGCCATACGTTTTATCGGTAAAATGTGAATACGAAGGTGAGAAGAACGCGCCGTATACGGCGGAGGAAAGCATTTCCGTTCCGGTTTACCAGGAGACAAAGATTAAGATCACCGATATCGAGGTCATGCCGCCTTCCATTGAGACATACAGTCAGGCAAATATTATGTTTTCCATTAATAATACGGGAAAGGCTACTTTATATAATGTGCAGGTTTCCGTAGACCCGGAATGTACTTCCGTTGAGAGCGACGGCGCGTATGTGGGAAATATCGAGCCGGGCAGCTCCAAATACGCGGATTTTATGGTGACCGGCGTTGCGCCGACTACCGACGACGGCATGGTTAAATTATTTATTACTTATGAAGACGCGTCGGGCGAGACAGGAAGTTTTGATACCGAGGTGGAACTGTACGTTTTTGAGATGGTTTATGACGAATTTCCACCGGACGACGGAATGTTTGAGGATCCGGGAATGATCGAACAGGAAAAGAGTTTTCCGTGGGTATGGCTCATCGTCGGCGTTGTCGTGGTGATCGTGGTGATCGTAGTAACTGTAGTCGTTATTAAGAAGAAAAAGCAGAAGGCTTTGGAAGAGGAATTAAAGGATGAAATTTCTTGATATAATCGGAATGAGTGCCGGTAATCTCTGGAGGAGAAAGCTGCGTACCTTTCTGACGGTATTGGGAGTTATGATCGGTACAGCCTCCATTGTAACCATGGTATCTCTGGGAATTGGTCTGAAAGCAACCATTATGAAGGAAATGACTTCTTACGGAAGCATGACGGAAATACAGGTTTATTATTACAGCTATGGCGGCGACAATCAGGACCTGCGGCTGGACGACGAGGCAATCGAGATGATCGGGCAGCTGGATCATGTGACGGAAGTCAATCCGATGCTGCAGATGAGCTGTCAGTTGTTCCAGGGCAAATATGCCGCATGGGAAACGATTTACGGCGTCAGTCAGGAATATCTGAGCAAGATCCCCGTAGGGGAGGGCACGCGTCCTTCGGCGACTTCGGGGCAGGTGGAACTGCTTATTGGCAATAATGTTATCGTTGATTTTTATAACACGAGCAATTACCGCTATCCGTATTATGAGGACGGTGAGTTGGCAAACGTGGATCTGATGGGAAAAACGCTCTTTACCCAGTTTGACTCCACTTATTCGGAAGACGGAACCGAACAGCCGGCGAAGAAAAATACCTTTAAGGTGGCGGGGCTTGTGGAAGGTGATGTTGACGATTACAGTCAGTACAGCTACTACATTTATACGGATATTGACGCGTTAAAGAATTATCTGAAAAAGGCTTACCGCGGAAAGAGGATTCCGGGGCAGCCGACGGGTAAGAACGGCAAACCGTTAAAGGTGTTTGTTTATAATCAGGCAATCGTTGGCGTGGACGAGTCGGAAAATGTTGCCTCTGTCCTGGAAACCATACAGGATATGGGATTTCAGGCATACAGCGAGGCGGAGTGGATCCAGTCAACGGAAAATGAGCTGAAAATCATTCAGGCGGTGCTTGGCGGTATCGGCGCGGTGGCGATGATCGTTGCGGCGATCAGTATTGCCAATACCATGATGATGTCCACATACGAGCGGACAAAGGAAATCGGCGTTATGAAGGTGCTTGGGTGCAGCCTGCCGAACATTCGCGAGCTGTTTCTGGCGGAAGCGGCGTTTATCGGATTTTTGGGCGGCTGTATCGGGTTGATCATCAGCTTTATCCTATCCGGCGTCTGCAATAAAATCCTGCCTCAGGCGATGGGATACGGCGACGCGAAGATTTCCCAGATACCAGTCTGGCTTGCGTTGCTGGCAATCATTTTCGCGGCGTGCGTCGGTATCCTCGCAGGATTTTTCCCGGCGCAGCGCGCGACGAAGTTAAGCCCGCTGGCGGCAATCCGGAATGAATAAAAATTTAAAGTGGATACTCTTACAGTTGGTTCAATGCTTTATGGACACTGCCTCTTCTGTTTCGCAGACAGGAGAGGCTATTTATTTGACAGGAAATAAAAGATAATCCAAAAGCTGTCTTTCAAAAACCGCAACTGCGTTTTTGACAAATGCCGCTCTTTTTTGCGTGTCAACGAGACGGACTGCGCATGGGTTCATTTCTTTAAAATTCGGTACGTCGGCATAGCAGCCGTCCTGAAGTTTCCCATTGGAATAGCACCATGTGAGCCACCAGCCTACCGGCATAATAATATCTTTATTCAGATACTTTGCCGCCTCGTCTAACTGTTCTGCGGATATGCTGTCTACTTCATAACCTGAGGAATATCCGCACTGAGGTTCTGCGCAGGTATCAAAAAGTGTTATGCCTGCAAGGAGATTTTCTTCAATCTCGATCCGAAACCACATTTGAAGATTGGTTTCCTTAAATTTTGCTTTTTCAATTACATAATTCAGACCGGGATAGGTACTGTTTGCGCTGTCGTAAAATTTTTCATGGCGCTTTGTGTCTTCATAGGAATAATAATTGAATTTATTTTCCAATGTTAGACCAAACTTTGGGGCTATTTTATCCATTTCCGTTTTCAAGTCATCAAACACAAGTTGTATGAGCTTCAATTTGGCGAATTTCATACTTTTTTCAATTTGTATTCCCGCTTTGAAAAAATCGGCGGATTGATATAAAACTTCCATACATTTGTCCATAGCCGGATCGTCCTTTCTGTCAGCGATAAAACGGATCGCGTCAATAAATTGCCTGATCGGCGGTTTTATCGGTTCTTCTAATTGTGGGAGCAACGCGGTCAGCCAATCATAGATATCCTTTTCCCATGAAATGCAGATTATTTTATCAACCGGCAGGATTTCGGCGCCGTTTTTGGCTTTTCGGCTATATTCGTCAGGCATGGTGCCATATCTTGTTAAATATACGATTTTGGCGTTTTCATCGAATGATCTCGCGTAGGAATAATAATCATAGCATTGTCCTTTCTGTTCACCGGCATAGATTTTGACTTCCATGGGAATAAAAAAACGGGTATTGTAAATGGCGATGTCAATTCTGCGTTCATTATCAATCCCGTATTCCCTGACGACATTTGTATGGGCGGTCAGTGTGTCGCTTACCGGTTCTTTTTTCAGCACATTTTCCAAAAAAGATTTTA
>JAMPBI010000133.1 GCA_023666775.1 Alistipes sp.
GAAAAGCCCGCTATATCGGTATATCAAATTGTTTTGCGTGGCAGCTTGCCAAGGCGAATGATTACGCGAGGTCACAAGGGTTTGCGGAGTTTGTATCCATTCAGGGGCATTATAATCTGATCGCCCGTGAAGAAGAACGGGAAATGGCGCCATTCTGCTATTCGGAGGATATTGCCATGACGCCGTACAGCGCGCTGGCAAGCGGAAGATTGTCCCGCCGCCCGGGAGAAACCTCAAAACGGCTGGAGCAAGACGCCTATGCGCGGTTCAAATATGACGCCACGGCGGAGGCTGACGGAAAGATTATCCGGCGTGTGGAAGAAATCGCGCAGAAACGAGGCGTTTCCATGACGGAGGTTTCCCTTGCATGGCTTTTGACGAAGGTGACGGCTCCGGTGGTGGGAGCGACGAAATTTTCCCATGTGGACGGCGCGGTAAAAGCGGTAGATCTGGAATTGACGGAAGACGAGATTCGTTATCTGGAAGAACTGTATGTTCCCCATGCCCTTGCGGGAGTCATGGCGCAGAATGGCAGACAAAAAGCGGGGAATGTGGTATAAAAATATAATCGACAAAACCCCTGCGGCAGCAGATGCCGTCAGGGGTTTTCTTTATTTGATAGGAAATTTTCACTCAACCAGCTCCCGCAATTTCTCAAGAAATTTCCCGGACGCTTTATTCAAAAACCGATACTTTTTCCATACGATATTTAACCCGATATCCAATCCCGGGGAGAGGGGACGGAAGCACAGGCTGCTTTCCCCCGTGGGATTGACGATGTGGTTCAGGCACAGGGCGTAGCCTATTCCTTCCTCAACCATAAGGGAAGCGTTGTAAAGGAGGCTGTAGGTTGCGGCGATATTCAGGCTTGAAAGATCGTGTTTCAGCCAGAGAGCCAGCGGACTGCCTTCCTTTTGCTGGCGGGAGATGATAAGAGGTTTGTCCCACAAATCCTCCGGCGTAACCGTTTCTTTTTTGGCAAGCGCGGCATCGCGCCGCATTAAAACGCCCCATTCGTCCCTCATAGGAAGCCGCAGATGATTGTATTCGGACAGATTGATCGGGTCAAACAGAACGCCGAAATCAATAAGACCTTTATCCAGTCTCTCGGTCACGTCGGAAGCGTCGCCGCTTGAAATGTGGATACATATTTGGGGAAACGTTTTTTGCAGTTGACGGGCGGCGCGGGCAAGAAGCCGGACGGCCTGGGTTTCTCCGGAACCAATATAGACGTTGCCGGATACGGCTTCGTCGGAAAAAGCGATTTCATCTTCCGTTTTCTTAACCAGTTCCATAATTTCCTCCGCCCGTTTTCGCAGCGTCATACCCTCGTCGGTCAGAGTTATTTTACGGTTGCCGCGGATAAAAAGCTGCTTGCCCAGTTCCTCCTCTAAGTCCTTCAGCTGGCGGGAAAGGGTGGGCTGGGAAAGGTGCAGGTACTCCGCGGCGCCGGATATACTTTGCTCCCTTGCCACGGCAAGAAAATATTGCAGAACACGAAACTCCATAAATGCGTACCTCCTTTTTTCTCTAATATATCATGAAAGAAATATAACCGTCAAGCATAGACAAGTATTTAATATGAGTATTTGTTATTTGAAAAACCTTGATTTATACTGTATTTGAGAACGGATATAAGATACAACAGGACGATACCGGAACGGAAAGAAGGAAAATGCAATGAAAGATTATTCGTTGGAGACGGAAGTTATCCAAAATCTGGAAGACGCAGGCTGTGATGAAAAAACCATTTCTGCCTATATAGAAAAAATGAGGAACGGAGAGCAGGAAGCGGGACGGCGTATTCTTGAAACATACCGGCGTTCCCTGCTGGAGGATCTGCACGGGGTACAGAAACATATTGACTGCCTGGATTATCTGCTCTGGCAGACAAGGAAAAAGAACGAGCGATCGTGAGAAGGAGGAACATTTATGAAACATCTTTTAAGGCTGGTTTTAACGGTTGTACTGGCTGTTTCGGTCACAGCGTGCGCAGACCGGCAGGCAGACGAAAATCCCACGTTAGAAACCACCGGCGTTTGGACGGAGGCGGAAACAACACAGACAGAACAGGAGGAAAACAATATTATGAAAATGAATATCAAGATCGGAGAAAACGTACTTACGGCAACCCTCGTACAAAATTCTTCCACAGAGGCGCTGATTGAGCTGCTCTCGGAGGGACCGGTCACAATTAACATGAGCGATTACGCCAATATGGAAAAGGTAGGGACGCTTCCGCAGGGACTGCCGAGAAATGACGAGCAGATCAGCACGGGAGCGGGCGACCTGATCTTATATCAGGGTAATTCATTTGTAATATACTATGGCAACAATTCGTGGAGCCTTACGCGGCTTGGAAAAGTCGATGACGTAACGCAGCGGGAACTCATGGATATATTGGGAAGCGGGAGTGTGACCGCGGTTCTTTCCCTTCCGGCGGAATGAGGAATTTTTTAATATAAGTATTTGAGATATCCCATTTCCCGTATTATAATAAAAAGAAATCATTTCATTCAGGAGGTAGACAAAAATGGCAGTAAAACAGACGGCAGGCAGAGAGTCCTTGGGAGAGTTTGCTCCGAAATTTGCCCAGCTTAACGATGATGTATTATTTGGCGAGGTATGGAGCAGAGAGGATAAACTTTCCCTGCGCGACCGTTCTCTCGTAACCGTGGTGTCGATGATGGCACAGGGGCTTACCGACTCATCGTTCCAGTTCCACCTGATGAGCGCCAAAAAGAACGGCATTACCAGAACAGAGATCGCGGAAATCCTGACGCACGCAGCCTTTTACGCGGGGTGGCCGAAAGCGTGGGCGGCATTCCGTATGGCAAAGGAAGTCTGGAACGAAGAGACAACGGCGGGAAGCGCGGACGATAACGGCAGGACTGCCCACGAAAATTCCATGTTTTTCCCAATCGGTCAGCCAAACGACGCTTATGCGAAATATTTTGTGGGGCAGAGTTATTTAGCTCCCGTTTCCGGTAAGGAGTTTTTTATCGCCAACGTAACTTTTGAGCCGGGGTGCAGAAACAACTGGCACATTCATCACGCGGCGACAGGCGGCGGACAGATGTTGATCTGCGTCGGCGGCAGAGGCTACTACCAGGAGTGGGGCAAGGACGCGGTGGAAATGACGCCGGGAACGGTCATTACCATTCCGGAGGGCGTAAAACACTGGCATGGAGCGGCACCGGACAGCTGGTTTTCCCATCTTGCTTTTGAAATCCCGGGAACGGAGGCTTCCAATGAATGGCTGGAAGCGGTCGGCGATGAAGATTATGGAAAATTAAAATAGGAGGTATTTACATGAAAGTATTGATATTAAACGGAAGTCCCAGAGTAAACGGAAATACCACACTTGCGCTTCGCGAGATGGAAAAAATCTTTGCACAAAGCGGCGTGGAAGCGGAAACCATTCAGATCGGAAACCGCGACATAAGAGGCTGTATTGCCTGTGGAAAATGTCATGAAAAAGGAAAATGTGTATTTGACGATACCGTAAATGAGCTTGCGCCGAAATTTGAGGCGGCGGACGGTCTTGTGGTGGCAAGTCCCGTTTACTACGCGTCCGCCAACGCGACGTTGATTGCCTGTCTGGACCGTTTATTCTACAGTACCCGTTTCGACAAGACCATGAAAGTGGGGGCAAGCGTGGTATGCGCCAGACGAGGCGGCTGCACCGCCACATTTGACCAGTTGAACAAATATTTTACCATCGCGAACATGCCGATCGCCGCAAGCCAGTATTGGAACTGTATTCACGGAAGAACCGCAGGCGAGGCGGAAATGGACGAGGAAGGAAAACAGACCATGCGTGTGCTTGCAAGGAACATGGTGTTCCTTATGAAGAGTATCGCGCTGGGAAAAGAAGCCTTCGGACTGCCGGAAGCGGAAGAGAAGGTGTCAACGAATTTTATCCGGTAAAAATATTTTAGTAGCAATACCCCTTTCGGCACATATTATGTAATATACTGCACTTTTGCAGGGATAAAGGAGAAAAGATGAATACAACGGTCCTTTTAGGAATTATGATACCCTTTGTGGGAACCGCGCTCGGTTCCGCATGCGTATTCTTTATGAAAGACAGTTTAAGTGAAAGGGTGACAAAGGTGCTGTCGGGTTTTGCTGCGGGCGTAATGGTTGCGGCCTCTGTCTGGTCGCTTTTGATACCCGCGATGGAGATGAGCGGCGAGAGCGGCATGGGGAAACTGTCCTTTATCCCCGCCGTGACCGGATTTATGGTGGGAATTTTCTTCCTGCTGCTTCTGGATCTTGTCATACCCCATCTTCACGCGAATTTAGAAGAAGCGGAGGGACCGAAAGTCTCTCTTGCGAAATCCACCATGCTGATCCTTGCGGTCACACTGCATAATATACCGGAGGGAATGGCGGTGGGAGTGGTTTTTGCCGGAATGATGGCGGAAAATACGACGATCACCCTGATGGGGGCTTTTGCGCTGGCGATTGGGATCGCCATACAGAATTTTCCTGAGGGAGCGATCATCTCCATGCCGGTCTGCGCCGCCGGAACGGGAAGAACAAAAGCGTTTATCTATGGCGTACTCTCGGGCGTCGTGGAGCCTGTGGGAGCATGGCTCACCATATGGCTTTCGGGGCTTCTGATACCGATGATACCGTATCTGCTGTCCTTTGCGGCGGGAGCCATGATCTATGTCGTAGTGGAAGAACTGATACCCGAAGCCTCCCAAGGGAAACACAGCAACTTGGGAACCATCGGATTTGCGGTAGGATTTGCCCTGATGATGGCGCTGGACGTAGCGCTGGGGTAATTTTACTATTTTTTCATTTTGTTGTAGAAAGCATAGTCGTTTTTGCCGTTTTTCTTGACCGAATACATCGCCTGGTCGGCATATTCGATCAGATCCTTCGCGTTCTGGGCGTCGTCAGGATAAACGGCAATACCAAGACTGATATGAACGGTCAGAGTGTTTCGGCTTAAACGGAAATCTTCCCGGAATAAGTCGAGACATTTTTTTGCGTACCGCTCAACATCGCCGCGGAAATTGCTTTGCGGGTTCTCGATCTCGTAAACGCAGATAAACTCGTCCCCTGCAAGGCGGTAGGCAAGAAATTCGCTGCCGGAAACTTTTTCCAAACGGTTTGCCACTTCTTTGAGAACCTCGTCGCCCACATTGTGTCCGTAAGTATCGTTAATGCTCTTAAAATTATCAATGTCAAAAATAAACAGCGCGCAGACGGAATTATGACCGATGATCCGGGACAGATCGTCATAAAGTTTCGTGCGGTTCGGCAGTCCCGTAAGAAAATCATGGGTAGAAGATTTCTTGTACTCCGACGCCGTTCTTGTCAGCAGGCGCGCGCGGACATTCTGTTTTTTGGTGCGCAGCAGTAACTGCGCGATCACGATGGCGAGCGCCAGAAAAATGATGACCAGCGGAAGAAGGATCTCCTGGTGCTTCTCAAAAAATGTAGGAAGATGGTTGATTACTTCCGCGTCTTTCGGGATCAGCGACAGATCCAGATGGTATTTACGCATAACGGCTTCGTCCACGCAGTAAATGTTCGGACCGTCCTCAACCACCTCAAAAGAGGCAGGATCCTCGCCGTTACAGATCGCCGTCGCCATCTCGGCGGCAATTTTACCCGATAATTCCATCGAAACAATGTTACCGCCCAAAAGTCCTTCGCCGATGCCGCCGGATACCATACGGAAAGCCGGAACATTGGCATATTCCGCAACGAGGCGGATCGACTGGCTGCTGGTGTAATTTTTGCCGCTGGCGTCTTCCGTCAGCGTAATATAAATAAGAATGGTATTCTTCTCCACACCGGCAAGAGTAGCTTCCAGTTCCTCCGTTGTAAGGCGCGAGGAATCAATCTCGCTGAAAGTGTACTCCGGGTAGTTCTGCGCGTAATTATAGAAAGATTTACGCTCCGCCTCTCCCGTGACGGAGTCGTCAAGAATAGCCGTAACGGTCGTGGCGTCCGGGAACAGGGTTTTGGCGAACGCGATATTTTTCTCGAAGGAAAGCTTTTCGAGAACGCCGGTAACAAGCGGGTCCTTCGATACTTCCATAGCGTATGCCGTATCGTTGATACCCTCGTAAACAAGCGGAATGTCCTTAAAAAGGTCGTCGCGGTGTTTCATGGCGAACTGCAGCGCGGCGTCGTCGCCTAAGATCACAACATCGTAAGGTTCCACCCTTTCCATGCGGTATTTTAATTCCGTATAAAAACGCTGTATGCTCTCCTCGTCCGGAAAGCGCTTCGTATCCATAAACTCATAATCAA
>JAMPBI010000134.1 GCA_023666775.1 Alistipes sp.
AATTCTGCGTCTGATAAGTGCGGTAAACGGCAAATATGATTACGGCAACGATAACGACGGTGAGGATATGGATTGAGTAATAGTCCTTGATATATCCGATCTTGCCACCGAAAGAGAGTTCTTTGAATTTGCTCCTGCCTTCTTTGATTTCTTCCTTTAAACTCTTCTGATTTGACATGATAACCTCCGCGAAGTTGTGCTTATGTATGTTATCATACCATAAATAAGAGAAAAATGTGTGTTTTTTAGAAATTTTTAATAATTAATGAAAGGGAATGCGTTGCTTTTTTTCTCGTTTTTCTATATAATTTCATTATTGCATTCCGAAAAAGAGAGAGGAGCAGATGAATGAATACGCTGTTTAATATGGATAACGGCTTTTTCCGGTTTATGGGAAAGGTCTGCGATATGATCCTGCTGGATATCCTGACGCTGATTTTATGTATTCCCATTGTGACGATAGGACCGGCGCTGACCGCGTTGTTCTATGTATCCATGAAGATCGTAAGAGATGAAGAAGGTTATATTTTCCGCAGTTTCTTTAAATCGTTCCGACAGAATTTTAAGCAGGGAGTCCTGCTGGAGCTGGCAGTTGCCGCTGCCGCGGCTGTTCTGTATGTGGATCTGGTCGTTGTGAATAACTGGATGGCGGAGAATAACAGTATTTTGATCCGGCTGCTTTTTTTTGCGCTGATCGGCTTCACATTGCTTTCCGTGGTAACGTCGGTTTATATTTTTCCCATACTTGCCAAGTTTGACAATCCCACGAAAAGAGTTTTGATCAATTCCATGATGATGGCGGTGAAACACCTGCCAAATTCCGTATTCATGGTGATCGTCGTTATTGCCGCGGGCGTCAGCGTTTATATTTATCCGATCCTGATTTTTTTTGTGATCGGACTGGCGGCGTTTATTAATTCTTTTGTCCTAAGGAGGATATTTGATAATTATATCAAGGTCGATTCCGAAGGGCGCGTGATAACCGGAACGGTTGAAAACACGGAAGCGGAAGAGGAAGCGGAAGAGGAAGAGGAAGAAGCAGAGGAAGAAGCAGAGACGGTTGAAAGCGCTGAGGCAGAAGAGAAAGAGGCTGGGACTGAGACGGTTGAAAGCGATGAAGCAGAAAAGGAAGCAGATGAGGCGGTTGAGACAGTTGAAGCAGAAAAGGAAACAGAAAGCGTAACGGAAGAATAAAAGAATGGCTGCATAAGGTCCGGTTTTCCTGCCTTGTGCAGCCAATTTTGTTTGCTTGTTTATTATCGTTTGTTCATGATAAATCCGCTGTAGGAAGTCTCAAGACCGTGTTCCGTCGAGTCAAGTCCTTCCAGTTCTTCTGTTGCGGACGCGCGCAGACCGATTGTTTTCTTAATGATAAGAAATACGATACTCATGGTTATGCCGGTCCATGCGAGAATGGATACCATTCCGAGTAACTGGATCCCAAGCTGGCGGAAACCGCCGCCGTAGAATAAACCGGTAATGCCGTTCTGTCCGTTTCCTGTCGCGAAAAGTCCGACGGCTATCGTACCCCAGATCCCGTTTAAGAAATGAACGGCAACGGCGCCCACAGGATCGTCAACTTTTAATACAAAATCAAGGAACCACACGCCGAATACTACCAGCAGTCCCGAAACAAGCCCGACGATGATGGAACCGAGAGCGTCCGTATCGGCACATGGAGCCGTGATGGCAACCAGACCGGCGAGGGAGGCGTTTAACGTCATGGACACGTCCGGTTTTCCGTTTTTCAGCCAGGTGAATATCATAGTGGTGCAGGTCGCGATTGCCGGAGCGATGGTCGTTGTCACGAAGATCTGCGCAAGGTGTTCCGGAGAGTCGGCAGCGGCGCCGTTAAATCCGTACCAGCCGAACCATAAAATAAATACGCCCAGAGCGCCGATCGGTATGTTATGTCCGAGGATCGGCTGAGGGTTTCCTTTTTCGTCAAATTTTCCGATACGCGGACCGAGCATCGCGGCGCCGATCAACGCGGAGAGGCCGCCGACCATATGTATCGCGGTGGAACCGGCGAAATCAACAAATCCCAATTCGGATAACCAGCCTCCGCCCCATACCCAGTGCGCTTCGATCGGGTAGATGACCGCGCTGATGACCGCGGAATAAATACAATACGAAATGAATTTTGTACGTTCTGCCATTGCGCCGGAAACGATCGTGGCGGTGGTGGCGCAGAAAACTAAGTTAAATACAAAGTTTTTACAGTCAAATGCCGCAAAATCCGTGAAAATATCCAGCGTCGGAAGACCGACGAAACCGCAGAGCATATTTTCTCCGAACAGCAGTCCAAAACCAAGAAAGATGAAAACTACCGTACCGATACAGAAGTCCATCAGGTTTTTCATAATAATGTTACCTGCGTTTTTTGCTCTGGTAAAACCACATTCTACCATCGCGAAACCTGCCTGCATGAAAAATACCAATGCGGCGCCCATTAAAAACCATACTGTCATATCCATAAACTTTTCCTCACTTTCCTTCGTCAAAAACCGGAAAAAAATTTCCGCTTAAATAAAAAAGGGACAGACATGCAGCGGACGTTACCGTCTGCAATTCTTATCCCCATTGATAATATATAACGATATTTTGTTGTAATTCCTCTGTCTTATACCGCATCTTCGCCACGCTCGCCGGTACGGATACGAACCGCGTCTTCCACGCTGTATACGAAAATTTTTCCGTCGCCGTAGTTGCCGGTGTTGATCTCTTTGGTAACCTTGTCGATAATGGAATCCACAAGTTCCTCCGAAACAACGGTCTCAACCTTGACCTTTGGGAGAAGATTGACATTGTATTCAACGCCTCTGTAAATCTGCTTGTAACCTTTTTGCGTTCCGTAACCCATGATGTTTGTGATCATGATACCGTTTGCCTTACAATCTTCGAGGATTTCTTTTAAATCTTCCAGACGTTCCGGTTTAATGATAATCTCCAGTTTTTTCATAATAACTCCTCCTTAAAACTGCGTCTCGAAATATAGAGAAATTGCGAAGCAATTTCCCATGAAACAAAAAAGCGTCCTGAAATAAATCAGAACGCCCTTGTTCATATATTAGTATTATACACGCGAGGAAGAATATGTCAATCATTTTTTTTATCGATCTGAAGATCTTTTGAGTTATTGTAAATGTTAAAGCAGTAATACAGGGCGGATAACAGAAAAACCACCCGCGCGACGTTCAGGTATGTGCCGTTCAGCGAACTGTAACAGAAAAAGAAAAGAAAAGCCAGTATGCCGTTCAACGTCCATGTACCGCGGAAAGAACGGGTTGCCGCGAGTTCGTTGATCCCCTTCGCGCCTTCGATCAGCGTTTCCGTAAAATAGTAGGTGTAATAAATGTAGAAGAACAGCACAATCCCCAGCGCGACATATAAAATGGAAACGTCGATCGCGGACGTGCGGTACAGAATGGTCAATCCGCAGGCTGCCAGCGCGAAAGGCACGGACAGTATGGAATAAAACCGGATTTTACGGACAAAATGCCCCGCCGCCCCCAGCTTAAAACTACCCGCGACAGTCAGGACGCTTCCGACCACATTTAATAAGAGAAAATCAAACGTAATCCCTAAAGCATTGAAAAAGATACCGGCAATGCATAGGACGAAACCGATGTTCATAAACAATACGCTCCTTGTAAAATATTTCCTCTAGTATATCACAAATTTCCGGATATAAATATTAAAAAAATATTATAAAAATTTTTATAAATAGGTGTTGCAATATTTTATCGGTTCTGATATAATGTCTTTTGTTTGATAGGGAATTTGTGTAACAATGGGCTTTCGCCAAATTGGTAAGGCACTGGATTCTGATTCCAGCATTGTGGGGGTTCGAGTCCCTCAAGCCCAGCTGAAAGCTGTTATAGACTAGTCTATAGCAGTTTTTTTATTTAATAGGAAATCGCAGGTGAGATTATGCACGAGGAAAAATGGAAAGTCCGTTTCAGCGAGTGTGACAGAAGCCAGAAACTCGCTTACGGCAATATTGTAAATTATTTTCAGGACTGTAGCAATCTACAGTCAAAGTCCATAGGAAGGGACGCCGAATTTCTCAGAAGCAGGAAGAAAGCGTGGATCATTGATTTCTGGCAGATCATAATAAACGACAGACCTTCGGTATTTGAAGACGTTAAAGTCGCTACATGGGCGGCGGGTTTTAAAGGATTTTTTGGCACCCGTAATTTTATGATGAAAACGGAGACAGACGAAATGCTTGCCTGCGCCAATTCTTACTGGGTATATCTCGATATGGAAACGGGGCGTCCCGCGAAAATCCCCCAGGACGAGGCGGACGCTTACGGAATGGAAGAAGCGCTTCCTATGGAGAATGTGGGAAGAAAAATCCCCGTTCCGGAAGAAATGGAACGGATCGATACGCTGACCGTAAGGGAACATCATCTGGATCTGTACCATCATATGAATAACGGGAAATATATTGAGATCGCCTGCGATTATCTCCCGGAGGATAAAACGGTACGCCGGATATGCTGTCAGTACCGAATGCAGGCGCGGAAAGACGACGTTATCGGCGTATACCGGGCAGTGGAGGATAACAGGATTACCGTGGCGTTAAAGAATATAAAGGAAGAAATCTATTCGGTGATCAGTTTTGATTGTAAGTAAAGGAGACGGAAAGACGAAATGATAGAAATTGGAAAGAAGCAATGTCTGAATGTGGTAAAAGAGACGGATTTTGGCGTGTATCTGGGTACGGAAGAGGAAAAGGTGCTGCTGCCGAAAAAACAGGTGCCGGAAGAAACGGAGATCGGAGACGCGCTTGAAGTATTTGTTTACAGGGATTCGCAGGACAGGCTGATCGCGACGACGAGAACGCCTCTTGTCATGCTGGGAATGGCGGCATGCCTTACGGTGAAGGAGACGACGCCCATCGGAGCTTTTCTGGACTGGGGATTGGAAAAAGATTTGTTTCTTCCTTTTAAGGAGCAGGTTTACAAGGTCCGTCCGGGAGAAGCGTGCATGGTAATGCTGTATGTGGATAAAAGCGGCCGTCTGTGCGCGACGATGAAGATTTATAATCATCTTGCCACGGCTTCGGGATATGAAAAAGACGATAAGTTTACGGGAATTGTTTATGAAATGAAACCGGAGATGGGAGCGCTTGTCGCGGTTGATTTCCGTTATCACGGCTTGATACCCAAAAACGAACTGTACGGGAATATCAAAACGGGAGATATTGTCTGCGGACGCGTCATCAAGGTCCGGGCAGACGGGAAACTGGATCTGAGCATTCGGGAAAAGGCTTATCTGCAAATGGACGAGGACGCGAAAAAACTTATGGAGTATATGGAACGTTCGGGAGGAAAACTGGATTTTACGGACAAGGCGTCGCCGGAACTGATACGCAGGAGAACGGGAATGAGCAAAAACGAGTTTAAACGCGCTGTAGGACGGCTTTTGAAAGAGGGAAGCATAGAAATCCGGCAGGACGGCATTATCAAAAAGTAGAAAGGATTTTTTATGGAACGGCTGAGTATCGGTAAGACAAACATATTTTTCGGCATATTCATGGCGTCCTATGTGGGGTTATCCATGATGGCTTCGATCGCGCTGTCCGCGCTGCCGGACGGTCTTCCTTACTGGGCAAATATGCTTATAAGCGAAGCGATCATTATTCTTCCTGTAGCGCTTCTTCTTATTATAATTAAAACGGCGCCGCATAAAATGGTATGTCTGGGACATATAGGGATCGTGGATATGATACTGGCGTATGTGGGAGCGTACTGCCTCATGCCCCTTATTTATCTGGTCAATTTTCTTACTATGTTTTTTGCGAAGAATTATGTGAACGGAATGGTGGCCGAATTATACCGCTACCCGCTCTGGGCGCAGCTTGTACTGCTGGCTTTGCTGCCGGCTGTCGTGGAGGAATTTATTTTCCGCGGGATCTTTTACGGAAGCTACCGCAGGAAAAATGTGGTCGGAGCCGCGTTGATGAGCGGTTTGCTGTTTGGGATTACACACCTCAACCTGAATCAGTTTGCCTACGCGTTTGCCATGGGCGCCGCATTCTGTCTGTTGTATGAGGCGTCGGGAAGTATCGTGCTTCCGATGACGGCGCATTTTGCCATTAACGCGAATACAGTTTTTATGATACAGGCGGTTGATATAATGCCGGAGCTTGCGGCACAGGATAGCACGGCGCAGACGGTTCCGGCAGGAATGGCTGTGATAGCGGCCGCGGTTTTTGCCGCGTTTGCCCTGCTGGGATTGTTTTTCTACGGGCTGATCGTAAAGAAAAT
>JAMPBI010000135.1 GCA_023666775.1 Alistipes sp.
ATAAATAACACCCGGCGCCGTCGTCACCAGATCGAGATTATATTCCCGCTCAAGCCGTTCCTGAATGATCTCCAAATGCAAAAGTCCAAGGAAACCGCAGCGGAACCCAAATCCAAGGGCAATGGACGTTTCCGGCTCATATTGGAGAGAAGCGTCGTTTAACTGCAATTTTTCCAGCGCGTCCCTCAGATCTCCGTATTTCGCCCCGTCCGCGGGATATAAACCGCAGTAAACCATGGGATTTACCTTCTTATAACCCGGAAGCGGCTCGGCGCACGGATTTGCCGCGTCCGTTACCGTATCTCCCACCGACGTGTCTTTCACATTTTTGATACTTGCGGTAATATAGCCGACCATTCCCGCCGACAGCTCGTCGCAGGGAATAAACTGCCCCGCTCCGAAATACCCCACTTCCACAACGTCCGCTTCCGCTTTTGTCGCCATCATGCGGATTCTCGTGCCCTTTTTCACAATGCCCTCGCGGATACGGCAGAAAATGATAACGCCTTTATAGGAATCATATAACGAATCAAAAATCAGCGCTTTTAACGGAGCGTCCGGATCACCCTGCGGCGCCGGTATCTTTCTTACCACCGCCTCCAGCACTTCCTCAATATTAATACCGTTCTTAGCCGAGATCAGCGGAGCGTCCTGCGCTTCAATGCCGATGACGTCCTCGATCTCGTCCTTGACCCGGTCCGGCTCGGCGCTGGGAAGATCGATCTTATTGATAACAGGAAAAACATCAAGATTATGGTCTAACGCCAGATACACATTGGCAAGCGTCTGCGCCTCAATGCCCTGCGCCGCGTCCACCACGAGGATTGCCCCGTCGCATGCCGCAAGGCTTCGGGAAACCTCATAATTAAAATCCACATGGCCCGGCGTATCGATGAGATTGAAAATATACTCCTCGCCGTCCTGCGCCTTATACACGATACGGACCGCCTGCGCCTTGATCGTGATCCCCCGCTCTCTCTCCAGTTCCATATTGTCGAGAACCTGCGCCTGCATTTCACGGCTTGTCAATGTTCCCGTCATCTCAATGATCCGGTCCGCAAGCGTGGATTTTCCATGGTCGATATGCGCCACAATGCAGAAATTCCGTATATTCTTCTGATTAATTCTTTCCATTTATCTCTTCTCCCAAATCAATATCAAAATAGGTCAGTATCGCTTTCGCGATCAGACCCGCGTATTCTTCTTTATTTTCTTCCAGCAGACGGTTGTCCGACCGGTTGGAAATAAATCCCATCTCGATGAGACAGCTTGGCATAAGACTGTACCGGTTGATATAATAATCCTCCGACCGGTCTGTCGTGGAGCCCGTTATGATCCCCCGGTTATAACCGCCGGGAACCGTCATGATATTATCCATGATAAGCTGCGCGAGCCTTCTGTCCTCCTCATTATCCGCTTTCCCGATCCAGATCTCGAAACCGTAAGCGGACGACCTCGCGAAATTATTGCGGTGAATGGAAACAAGAACATCGGCGCCCTGCTCATTCGCGAAAAACGGCCGTCTCAGTTTGACGACTTCCACGTCCTCTTCCCGCGTCATGACCACGTCCACGTCATACCGTAACAGATAGTCACGGATCAAAAAGCAGAGTTCCAACGTCTGCTCCTTTTCCACATAACCATAGCCTTCCGCGCCGCCGTCGCTGCCGCCATGTCCCGGGTCCAGACAGATCCGGATACGGTCCTGCGCCGTTTGCTCCTCTCCTTCGTCAGCCGGAAGTCCTGCCGTTTCTTCCGTCTCCTGCTCCGCCGGGGCTTTTACCTCTCCCGCCACCTCCGCCTGCCGTCGTATCTCGCTGTGTCCCCTGTTTGTCACATAAAATGCGGCCGCAAGCACACACACGGAAAATGTGAGTACCACGGCGGCAAATACTTTATCTTCCTTCATCGCGTATTTTCCCTAATGTAAATTCTACAATCAGTAGTATACCGTATTTTGGCGTGATTTACAAGACGAAGAAATTTCAGTACGCCTTCTCGCCGCTTAACAGCCGGTTCAGCATATCCGCCAGCGGTTCCATGGCGTTTAATTCCTCCTCCAGCGTATTATTCTGCGCCCCCACCTCGATCAGCATGGATTTTGCCCGAAAATGCAGGCAGTAGCGGTAACCGTTGATATAAATCTTACGCAGCACGCCGGGATAATACGTTTCGCCCAGCAGCTTCATCTGAAGGCTCATTGCCAGATTATCCTGAATATACGGATTTTGCAAATGTTCGATATCACCGTTGACCTTCGTGTAGCTGATACCGTTAAAAAACATGATCTTCGCCGTAGGTTTTCCGTTTACATCGGTTACCAGACGGATATCTTCACTGACGCCGTCCCGGTGGACGTCCAGTATGACCTCGATCGTCGGATACTGCTCCAGGATCGACTGTATCCCCTTCTCCGCGTAAGTATACGCTTTGCTTCGGTCCAGAACGCCGTTCACATAATCATATACCGTCGTATCGTGGATCACGTTATATCCGTACCTGCTGCTCAAAATTTCCGCAAGCCTTGAACCCACGCCGATGATCGATGTATTCGGATCTCCCGGTATGGAATCCGCAAAACCTTCCTGGGAATGGGTATGAAAAATAAGGATCTGCGGCTGGCTGTTGTCCCCCAGCATGGTCAGATTTTCATTTAAACCTTCGCTGACATTAAATTTATCCGATTTTAATTCCGTTATGGAAGTTACCGTATAAAAACGGCTTAAAAGACTGTTAAAGTCGATCAGTTCATTATAGGCGAACTTTACGGGCGCCGTAACCGTAGAAACCTGCGCCGCCCCATCGCCGCCGTCCAAAGCACCGTTATCTTCTTCCTCCCGCGCTTCGCTGTCGGCGCCGCTTTCCCCGTCCGTCAACGTTATGTATTCAATCCGCGCCTCCGCCTGATATGTGGGATCCGACAAAAAATCCGTCTCGATATAATGCGAATCCACATATCCGACAACCGGGAGATAACAGTGAATGATACTCCTGCTTTTCTGCTCCGTAAAACCGCTTATGCCGTTCATCTTATACACGATACCCGAAAGGATCGTTTTCGGGGAAAATTTCATAAATAAGAACAGGAAACCCAAAACAATGAGTATTCCTGCTCTGTTCACACCAACCGTTCTTCTTCTCTTCATAGCAAGATGAAACCACCTCTTTCCCCAGCCTTACTTCATATATATTCGGTAATTTCACCAGATATTAATGTTCTTACGAATTGGTCGCAATATTGATCGCCTCGGATATGGTGTAGCCGATACGTTTTATCGTCTCGTCCGCGTCCTTGGGCGTCACGAACATGTCCGACATTTCCGGTGCGATAATCTCCCGGATCAGCTGATATTTCTCGTTATCGTTAAACTGCCGGAACGTCTCGGAAACCGTCCGGAAATGCTGGGATACCGATAAGGCTTTCAGCAGGTTTTCCAGCGTGTCGTACACGATCGTCGGCGTATCGATCACGGTTGGAACGCCGATCGCGATCACGTTGGTGCCGATCGTCTCCCTTGTGATGGCGAGCCTGTGGTTTCCCACGCCGGAACCAGGGTGTATCCCCGTATCCGAAACCTGTATCGTTGTGTTCAGACGTTTGGAATTGCGGGCGGCAAGGGCGTCAATGGCAATAACCACGTCCGGTTTCGTCTCCGCGACCACGCCTTTTATGATGGACGCCGTCTCCATTCCCGTCTGCGCCATCACTCCCGGCACAATGCCGCTGATGGAGATTTTCTGCCCGTCCACCTCGCTTTCCCGGCGTATGGCAATATTATTTACCACATTGGGTCCCAGCGCGTCCGGCGTCACTTCACGGTTTCCCAGACCCACGACCAGTACGGAAATCCCGTCGTCCCTCCAGTAAGGCTGGATCAGTTCCCGGATATATTCCGCCAGCACGCAGGAGATTTCCCTGTGATATTCTTCGCTCGGCTCCGCCATCTGTGGCGCCTCCAGCGTAAGATATGTTCCCGCCGGCTTTTTCAACAGCCTTTCTCCCCTTGTATTGGTGATCGTCAGCTTGATCACATGGATATTGGCGTGCCGGTTTACCTTTTCCTCCACGATCACGCCCTCCAGCTTGCTGTGGGACGCGTCCACGTCTTCCTTTGCCTCCAGGGCAAGGTCTGTCCTGACATTGAATTTTTCCTTCATAAAACAACCTCCTACGAAAATAATTCTTACCCTATTTGTAATTATTTTCTAAATTTCAAAGAAATATGTATTGACAGATTAAATCTCTTGAACTAAAATACAATAGTGTGTTTACATTAGAACGTCCGTGTCCGGCTTTAATGAAAAACATCCCGATGAATTTCATCAATATTTGAGTAATGGAGGTGTCCGGATTGGCTAACATCAAATCTGCTAAGAAGAGAGTTTTAGTTGCCGAAGTAAGAACTGCCAGAAATAAGGCGATCAAGTCCAAAGTGAAAACTTATATCAAAAAGGTAGAACTTGCGATCACGGAAGGCGACAAGACCGCTGCGAACGAAGCTTTAACCGTTGCTATTAGCGAGATTTCCAAAGCCGCTTCAAAGGGTGTATACCACAAGAATACGGCTGCAAGAAAAGTTTCCCGCTTGACAAAAGCAGTGAACGCTATGGCTTAATTTTAAATATGGAATTACATTAACATCACCTATGAAAGGAAAAGACGGTACATCACCCTGTACCGTCTTTTCTCTTTCTTATTGAAAACTGTCCGTAAGCCACTTTCCGCTGTCCGACAGGTCGTCTCTCGTATAACCGCTCGTCTTGTTGCAGGACGATTTCAGGATCGACGCGCTTTCCGCTTTATTGCTCAGGCTCCAGCCCACATAACTAAGACCGTATTCGTTGATCACGTCAAGCCATTTCCCGGCGGAGTCGTAATCAAGCCCTCCGTTTCCCGAAGCGTCGCAGATACTGAACTCACTGATAAATACAGGAAGTCCGCCGTCGATCGCCGCCTTCATTCGGTTTCGCAGATCGTCCTTATGGGTCGCCGCGTAGAAATGGAAGACATACATCAGATTATCGCCCTCCAGAGGACTTGCCGCCGCCTTATCCACGTCCTGGCACCAGGTCGGCGTTCCTACCAGGATCACCGCGTCCTTATCGTTTTTGCGGATCGCCGCGATCACTTCCGCGGCATAGGATTTTACTTCCTCCCAGCTTGTACCGCCGTTTGGTTCGTTACAAATCTCATAGATCACATGATCGTTATCCGCGTGCTTTTTGGACATCTCGTCAAAAAACGCGAGCGCTTCCGTTTTATAAGTATTCGGGTTATTATCGCTTAAAATATGCCAGTCGATAATAACGTACATATCCAGCTGCGTGGCGTAAGATACGCCGTCGTTTACCAGTTTCTTTAACGAATCCTTGTTCCCGTCCGTACAGTATCCGCCGTTTTCCGCCGTATACATGGCAAGCCTTACCACATTCGCGCCAAATTCATCACGAAGCGTCTTAAAGGACTCGTAATTGACATAATCGGGAAACCACGCGATACCATGGGTGCTGACGCCGTGGAGCTGAACCGTATTTCCGTCCTTATCCACCAGATTGGTTCCTTTTACCGATAATTTCCCGCGAAAATCCGTCACAACGTCCTCCTTCTTACCGTCTGTCTTTGTGGTATTTTCCTTATTCTCCGACGTTTTATCACCGTTTTTCTCACCGCCGTCCGCTTTGGAGCCGATCACCGCGTTTTCAAAATCCGGTTCCGTCTGATAGGTCATAATAATACCGATACTGTCCGAAGACGCGCCCGCTTCCAGGGTCTTGTTAAACTCCACCGGCTCTATGTAAAGAAAACCGTCCTCAACGCTGCACTCCGTATTCCAACTGGAATTTACGGAAAATTCGTCCGAAACCGGAAGTTTTGCCGCCCATTCCTCGACCGTATCGCTTCCCGTATTTTCCACAACAAGGGTATAACTGTAAAAATGCTCCTTATCGTCGCCCCAGTCCTGCGTCAGTTCAAACGATAATTTGAGTCCCGTCTTATCCGGCGTAACCTCAAACGTCTGCTTCGGACTTTTCTGGTCCGCCGCGCCGCTTGGCTGCTCATTGCCGGTCTTTGCGGTGGTTTCCTGCTGTGGGACTGCCGCGGCGGTCGTTTCCGCCCCAACCGCGCTGTCGGACGATTCCTGCGCTACTTTTACCTTTGTCTCCCTGGAAGGATTGTTACTTTTTCCCAGAAAAAATCCCGCGATAAACACGACGACAACCGCAACCACGATCGTTTCTATAATGGCGATCTTCTTCCATTTATTATTTTCC
>JAMPBI010000136.1 GCA_023666775.1 Alistipes sp.
TTGTATTGGAGATTGTGCAATTTTTTATTAAAAGCAGCTTGGAGACATATCATATGGCGCATGAAATGAAGCAGATAGCAACCGTATACACGGATTTCCCCACAAAATTCGGCGTGCCGAGGCAGAGCGGGCTGATTGAGGAATTAAAGGGAAAAATCATATTTGAACCGAAATACCGGCAGCCGGAGGCGTTTGGGGGACTGGACGAATATTCCCATATCTGGGTGCTGTGGGAATTTTCCCTGGCGGAAAGAGAAAACTGGTCGGCTACGGTGAAACCGCCAAGACTCGGCGGAAAGACGCATGTAGGGGTGTTCGCGACGCGCTCGCCGTTCCGCCCGAACCCCATCGGTCTGTCCTGTGTAAAACTGGACGGGATCGAATTTACGAAAAAATACGGTCCGGTTCTTCATATAGCGGGGATCGATATGGTGGACAAGACGCCGGTTTATGACATTAAGCCCTATCTTCCCTATGTGGACGCGTATCCCGAGGCAAGAGGCGGTTTTGGGGAAAATGTCAAAGATTATGAACTGGAAGTGGTGTTTGACGGGGAGCTTCTGGCAAGGCTTCCCGGGGAAAAGCAGCAGGGAGCCATAAAGTTTTTGCGGCAGGATCCAAGGCCTTCCCATCAGAACCTGCCCGATAGGGTCTATAAGACCGCCTACGCGGGACGGGATATTCATTTTACGGTAAAGGAGGGCAGACTGACCGTTGTAGATGTGAGGTAGCCGCCGGGACAACACCTTGCTATAGGATAAAACTATAGCAAGGTGTTGTTTTTATGTCATAACACTTTTTTCCGGCGCGGAGGTATAATGGGTTCAGTAAGATACGGAAACGTTAGGAGGCAGTTATTATGGAATATAAAATAGCAACACGGTGTTTACACGGAATAGGAGAGCATACGGATAAGGAGAAAACGGGAGCGGTCAGCTTTCCAATCTATCAGACGGCGACTTTCGCGCACCCGGGAGTGGGGCAGAGTACGGGATATGATTATTCGCGGCTGCAAAATCCCACCAGGGAACATCTGGAAAAGACGGTGGCAAGTCTGGAGAACGGATTGGACGCTCTGGCGTTTTCCAGCGGAATGGCGGCGATCACGGCATTGTTTGAGATTTTTAAGCCGGGCGACCACATCATAACGGACGCGGATCTTTATGGAGGAAGTATCCGTCTGTTTGACAATATCAGCGAGAAAAACGGGATTTCTTTCAGCCATATTGACTGCGCGCGGGAAAATGTGGAAGATTATGTGAGGGAGAATACCAGGGCGATTTTTATTGAAACGCCGACCAATCCGATGATGAATGTCATCGATATCCGAAAGACGGCTGAGATCGCGAGAAAACACGGTCTTTTGCTGATCGTGGACAATACGTTTTTATCGCCGTATTTCCAGAAACCGCTTGATCTGGGAGCGGATATCGTGGTGTGCAGCGGGACGAAATTTTTAGGAGGACATAACGACACCATCGCCGGTTTTGTGGTCACAAAATCCCGGGAGATTTCCGATAAGCTCCGGTTCATCATCAAGACGGTGGGTTCCGGTCTGGCGCCTTTTGACAGTTGGCTGATCCTGCGGGGAATGAAAACGCTGCCGCTGCGCATGGAGAAATCCCAGGAAAACGCGAAGGCGGTCGTTGCGTGGCTTCTTGATAATCCCCATGTGAAAAATGTGTATTATCCGGGAATTGAGGGCAGAGAGAGTTATGAAACCTGTAAGAGGCAGGCGACGGGATTTGGAAGCATGATAACATTTGAAGTGGACACCAAGGAACTGGCGCTTAAAATCCTGGAGTCGGTGCGGCTGATCCGGTTCGCGGAAAGTCTCGGCGGTGTGGAAACGCTGATCACATACCCGATCACCCAGACCCATGCCGATGTGCCGAAAGATGTGCTTGCGAAAAACGGTATTACGGACAGGGTGCTGCGTCTTTCCACGGGGATTGAGGATATCCGGGATCTGATTGATGATTTAAATAACGCGTTTTATAGTTAGGTTAAGGTGGTGGAAGTTATGGGAAAATACGATTTTGACGAAGAGATTGACCGGAGGAATACCGGGAGCCTCAAGTATGATTTCGCGAAGGAGCGCGGGAAAAAAGAAGATATCCTGCCGCTGTGGGTCGCGGATATGGACTTTCGCACGGCGCCGGAGATCGTTGACGCGCTGGTGGAAAAGGCAAAGCACGGGATCTTCGGGTACAGCGACGTGAAAGACGATTATTTTGACGCGCTTTACAACTGGTTTTCCTCACGTTTTAACTGGGAAGTGAAAAAAGAGTGGCTTGTGAAAACGCCGGGGGTTGTGTTTGCCATTGCCGCGGCGGTGAGGGCGTTTACCGAAGAAGGCGACGGCGTTTTATTGTGTCAGCCGGTCTATTATCCTTTTATGGAGTGTATTCTGGATAATAAGCGCAAACTGGTAAACAGCCAGCTTGTCTATGAAGAGGGAACGTATCGGATCGATTTTGAGGATTTTGAGAAAAAGATTACGGAAAATGAGGTGAAGCTGTTTCTTCTGTGCAGTCCCCATAATCCTGTGGGAAGGGTGTGGACAAGAGAGGAACTGACAAGGATTGGGGAAATCTGCTTAAAACATGGCGTTGTGGTCCTGTCCGATGAAATACATTGCGATTTTACTTACGAGGGTTACGTTCACACGCCGTTTGCCGCAATCAGCGAGGCGTTCGCGAAAAATTCCGTTATCTGCACGGCGCCGAGCAAAACGTTTAATCTCGCGGGTTTGCAGGTTTCCAATATTTTTATTGCGGACGAGAGGAAGAGAAGGCTGTTTTGCAAGGCGGTGGACGCGGCAGGCTACAGCCAGTTAAATGTGATGGGGCTTGTGGCGGCGAAGGCGGCGTATACCTACGGCGGGGAATGGCTTGGTGAGCTGAAATCGTATCTTGCCGGTAATCTTGACTTTTTGAGGGATTTTCTGAGTGAGAATATTCCCCGCGTGAAACTGGTGGAACCGCAGGGCTTATACCTTGTCTGGCTGGATTTTAGCGGTCTGTCCCTGTCTTCCCGCGAGCTGGAAGACCTGGTCTGCGAGAAGGCAAATCTCTGGCTGGACGGCGGAGGTATGTTCGGAAAGGCGACGGAGCAGTTCCAGCGGATCAATATCGCCTGCACAAGGAAGACGCTAAGAAAAGCACTGGAGCAGCTTGCGGCGGCTGTTGTGGGTGAGGTGTGACCGAAGGCGGCGTATTGGCATCTGGAGGTATATTTGCCTAAAAAACCAGGCTGT
Source organism: Alistipes sp. (assembly GCA_023666775.1). Taxonomy (GTDB): domain Bacteria; phylum Bacillota; class Clostridia; order Lachnospirales; family Lachnospiraceae; genus MGBC120314. The sequence goes on from JAMPBI010000136.1 coordinate 3,260, forward strand.
GGTATGATTTAGGTAATCATTTGTTGGGCAGGGTAAGAAAATGCAGGAGCGGTTTATCAGAACGGAAATGTTATTAGGAAGCGGTAACATGGCGAAATTAAAAAAATCCCATGTTATCGTTTTCGGCGTGGGCGGCGTAGGCGGTTATGTCGTGGAAGCGCTGGCAAGAAGCGGCGTGGGGGAACTGACGTTGGTGGACGACGATGTGGTCGCGGAGTCGAATTTAAACCGGCAGATCATCGCCACGACGAAAACGCTGGGTATGGCGAAAGTGGACGCGGCAAAGGAGCGTGTGCTGGCGATCAATCCGGACGCGGCGGTAAATGCCTGCCGTATGTTTTATCTTCCTCAGACCGCGGGACAGTTTGATTTTACGCGGTATGATTATGTGGTGGACGCCATCGATACGGTTTCCGGAAAAATCGCGCTGGTGCTTGAGGCGAAACGGTGCGGCGTTCCCGTTATCAGTTCCATGGGCGCGGGTAATAAATTAAATCCGGCGGCGTTTGAGGTGGCGGATATTTACGAGACTTCGGTCTGTCCTCTCGCCAAGGTAATGCGCCGTGAACTGAAAAAACGCGGCGTTAAAGAGCTGAAGGTCGTCTATTCCAAAGAAGAGCCGTTAAAGCCGCTGGAAGAGAGCGTTTTGACGGGAGAGGATCTACCGGGCGGGACCAACGGGGAAAACGGCGCGGCAAGGAAACGGCAGACGCCGGGAAGCGTTGCTTTCGTGCCCTCCGTTGCGGGGCTGATCATTGCCGGGGAAGTGGTCAAGGATTTAACAGGATTTTGACTTTGACAGATAAGTGCGGTATAATAAAAGTGACAGGCACATTTGCCGGATAAATTTCATTGATAAATACTGGGAGGATAATCATGAGCAGACAGATTGAAGAGGAAATTGACGGCATTGTGAAAAGTATTCTGGTGGATTACCGGAATAAGAGGGCAATCGATAAAGTAAACATTTATAATCAGCCTGACAAAGAAGAAATCCTTGATATGGTCCAGAAGTTACAGTACATTTTGTTCCCCGGTTTTTTTAAGGATAAGGTGTATAAGATATACAATATCGAGCATCATGTGTCCACGGTGATCGAGGACGTGATGTTCCATCTGAATAAGCAGATCATGGTCGTGCTGAAATACTGCGACACTTTTCCCGGTCAGCCGGAGGAGAAACTTTCCGAGACGGCGCAGGAAATGTCCATTAATTTTTTGAAGACGATCCCGAAGATCCGGGAATATCTGGATACGGATCTACAGGCGGCGGTAGACGGGGACCCGGCGGCAAGCTCCAAGGACGAGGTTATTTTTTCTTATCCGGGGTTTTATGCCATCACGGTGTACCGTATCGCCCATGAGCTGTTTAAACTGTCCGTTCCCATGATACCCCGTATCATGACGGAACATGCCCACAGCCGCACCGGTATCGACATTCACCCGGGCGCGACGATCGGCAAATATTTTTTTATTGACCACGGCACGGGGATTGTTATCGGCGAAACCACCACGATCGGCGAAAATGTTAAAATCTATCAGGGGGTTACTCTTGGCGCGCTGTCCACTAAGGAAGGACAGAAACTGCGCGGAACCAAGCGTCACCCAACCATTGGTAACAATGTTACCATTTATTCGGGCGCATCGATCCTTGGCGGCGATACGGTGATTGAGGAAAATGTTGTTGTGGGCGGTAATGCGTTTATTACGAAGTCGATCAAGGAAGGGACCAGAGTCAGCGTAAAGAACCAGGAACTTCAGATGAAGCGGAACGGAAAGCCTGTTTTAATGGAGGACGACGAGGAAAACTGGTTTTATATCATTTGATTTTTAACCGGCGGTTATTTTTTGTAACGATAAATTAAATACGGTTCCGTTGCGAATGGGAAAGGTTCCTGTTATTCTAAGGGTAACAGGGGCCTTTGTTAATTTAACGAATAGGAGAGTCAATAAATGAAAATTGGTGAGATTATCAGAAGAAGGAGAAAGGGGCTGGATCTGACGCAGGAGCAGCTTGCCGCGATCCTGGGCGTGTCCGCTCCGGCGGTCAATAAGTGGGAAAACGGCAACAGTTACCCGGATATTACGCTGCTTGCGCCGCTGGCGAGGGTTTTGGAAACCGATGTGAATGAGCTGCTGGATTTTTACGGGGATCTGTCGGAACAGGAAGGAAACGCTGTTTTGGAGGAAATTTCCGGGATTAAGCAAACGAAGGGGTTTGAGGCGGCATTTGCGAAAACGGAGGAGGTTATCCGGAATTATCCCAAAAGTTACCGTCTCATAGGCAGTCTGGCGTTGATTATGAATATGTGGCTTCGCGGGGAAGCGGATATTGACAAAGACCGTTATGAAAATAAAATTTATGAATGGCTTGTCCTTACCGCCGACAGTAATGAGGAGGATTATGCCGAAAGCGCGCTGATCGCTTTGTGCAATGAAGAAATCCGCAGGAAGGATTTCGACAGGGCGCAGGAGTATCTGGACAGGCTTGAACCGAAGAAATCCCTTGATAAACGGATCATGCAGGCAAATCTTTTTATTGAAAAAGGCGATTTTGACGGCGCGTATGTCCTGTATGAGAAAAAGATCTTCGAGGAAGTCCGCATCTTAGCGGGCACGTTATCGGCGTTTGCCCAGTTGAAATGTAAGGAGAAGGACTACGATACGGCGCTTCGGACTGCCGAACTGCTCCGGATCATCGGGGAATTGTTTCATCTTGGAAGTTTCCAGATGTACTCGTCAAAGCTCGCCGTATATGCCGATATGCAGGACGCCGACAGGACGATCGAGGTGCTGGAAAGGATTTTTGCCGACAGGGATCATCTGGCTTCGCAGAGGTGTTACCTGAACGAGCATATCAAAGTGAAGAATGAAAAAGAAAGTGAAATGCTCATAAAGGCGCTGCGGCAGATGACGGAGATGAAAGAACTGGATTTTCTGCGGGAGGACGTGCGGTTTAAGAGGCTGACGGTGTAAAGCGTTAAGCAATTATTA